>NZ_AKJJ01000056.1:0-66298 GCF_000282395.1 Pseudomonas sp. GM55
GGCAGCAGGCGCAGCCGCCGCTCAAGCACCTGCCGCGGGTAGCGAGCCGGCAGATCCGGCGAAGGAAAAGCTCTATTACGATGCTGCCTTCGACCTGATCAAGGCCAAGGACTTCGACAAGGCCAGTCAGGCTTTCTCGGCGTTCCTGCGCAAATACCCGAACAGTCAGTACGCGGGCAACGCCCAATACTGGTTGGGCGAAGTGAACCTGGCCAAAGGCGATCTGCAAGGTGCAGGTCAGGCGTTTGCCAAGGTTTCGCAGCTGTATCCGAAGCACGCCAAAGTGCCAGACTCGCTGTACAAGCTCGCTGATGTAGAGCGCCGGCTGGGTCACACCGACCGGGTCAAGGGCATTCTGCAGCAGGTGGTGTCCCAGTATCCGGGCACGTCCGCCGCCCAGTTGGCCCAGCGCGATCTGCAGAAAATGTAAGACTGCTTGACCCGTTTTGAAGAAACCCGCGCTTGTCGCGGTTTTTTTCGTTAGAATTCATCCCCTTTTTCTGAAACACGCTTTTTGGGATCTGCGCATTGCCGGGGTTCCTTGAAGTGCCTGACGGAGGCGGACAGCCTGTTTAGCTGTTACGCCCGTGGCGACTATGCAAGACACATTGAGAATCACCGAAGTTTTCTACTCGTTGCAGGGTGAAACTCGGACCGCCGGCCTGCCCACTGTTTTTGTGCGCCTGACCGGTTGCCCGTTGCGTTGCCAATACTGCGATAGCGCCTACGCGTTCACAGGCGGAACCATTCGCACGCTCGACGACATCCTCGAGCAGGTCGCCGGTTTCCGTCCGCGATACGTCTGTGTCACGGGCGGCGAGCCCCTGGCGCAACCCAATGCCATTCCCTTGCTCAAGCGCTTGTGTGACGCCGGTTACGAAGTGTCGCTGGAAACCAGTGGCTCCATTGATATCTCGGCGGTAGATTCCCGGGTCAGTCGCGTTGTCGACCTGAAGACCCCGGGTTCGAAGGAAGCGCACCGCAATCGCTACGAAAACATTGAGCTGCTCACGCCCAACGATCAGGTGAAGTTTGTCATCTGCTCGCGGGAGGACTATGACTGGTCCGTTTCCAAGCTGATCCAGTACGGTCTGGACCAGCGTGCCGGTGAAGTCCTGTTCTCGCCAAGTCACCATGATCTCAACGCTCGGGATCTGGCGGACTGGGTGGTGGCGGACAACCTGCCAGTGCGTTTGCAATTGCAGCTGCATAAATATCTATGGAATGACGAGCCGGGGCGCTGAAATGACTGAACAACTGAACATTCCTGAAAAACGCGCGGTCATCCTGCTATCCGGTGGCCTGGACTCGGCGACCGTCGTGGCCATGGCGCGCGCCGAAGGCTATAGCTGCTACACCATGAGCTTCGACTACGGTCAGCGGTCCCATGCCGAATTGCACGCCGCCGAACGCGTGGCCCGAGACCTGGGTGTGGTCGAACACAAGGTGATCGGTCTGAACCTGAACGGCATGGGTGGCTCGGCGCTGACCGACCGCAGCATCGACATTCCGGAGGAGTTGGGTGAGGGTATTCCGGTGACTTACGTGCCTGCGCGTAACACGGTATTCCTGTCCCTGGCCCTGGGCTGGGCTGAAGTGCTCGGTGCGCGCGACATCTTCATCGGCGTCAATGCGGTGGATTACTCCGGTTACCCGGATTGCCGTCCCGAGTTCATCGAGTCGTTCGAGCGCATGGCCAACCTGGCAACCAAAGCCGGCGTGGAAGGCAATGGCTTCCGGATCCAGGCCCCGCTGCAAAACCTCAGCAAGGCGCAGATCGTTCAGGCGGGCGTGAAGCTTGGCGTGAATTACGCTCTGACCGTTTCCTGCTATCAGGCCGATGATGAAGGCCGTGCGTGCGGCAAATGCGACAGCTGCCGGCTGCGTGCAGAAGGCTTTGCGGCGGCCGGAATCAGCGATCCAACCCCTTATTTTTGATTTATTTCAAAATAGGTGTTGAATAGTCCTTAAAAATCAGTATTATACGCGCCACCACACAGCGGGTCGTTAGCTCAGTTGGTAGAGCAGTTGGCTTTTAACCAATTGGTCGTAGGTTCGAATCCCACACGACCCACCATTTTTAGCTGTTTTAAAAGTCTGGAAGGCCCACGCAAGTGAGGATTTCCGGATTTTTTTTTGCCCGCGATTCAAGTCCGCCTCGCTCCGGGCTGCTGCGCATGACACGGGTCAGAATCATCTTTTGCATCCGTCGGATATTCTGTAGCCTTGCGCAGCTTCAACGCTGTCCGTGCCTGATGAATACCCACTTTCCCGGCGGTACCCCGAAGGGTCCGGAGCCGGGTGTATACTCGACTTTCGCGCGAATGCGCTTGCAGGTCTTGCGAACATGACGCAAATTTCCGAACGCCTTCTGGTTCAAGCCCACCTCGACGCCAAACAGCCCAAGCCGCTGACCGCCGATGAAGAGGCTTATTACCGTGCTGCCATCGCTGCCGAGCTCAAGGCTCAGGACGCGGTGCTGGTGGCCCACTTCTATTGTGATCCCGTCATTCAGGCGCTGGCCGAAGAGACGGGCGGCTGTGTCTCCGACTCGCTGGAGATGGCCCGCTTCGGCAACGCCCATCCAGCCAGGACCGTGGTCGTCGCCGGCGTGAAGTTCATGGGCGAGACCGCCAAGATCCTCAACCCGGAAAAGCGCGTACTGATGCCGACGCTCGAAGCGACCTGCTCGCTCGACCTGGGGTGCCCGGTGGACGAGTTTTCCGCGTTCTGCGATCAACACCCGGAGCGCACGGTTGTGGTGTACGCCAACACTTCCGCTGCGGTCAAAGCCCGAGCGGATTGGGTTGTGACTTCAAGCTGTGCGCTGGAAATCGTCGAAAGCCTGATGGACAACGGCGAGACCATCATCTGGGGGCCGGACAAGCACCTGGGGACCTACATCCAGCGCCAGACCGGTGCCGACATGCTGCTGTGGGACGGTGCCTGCATCGTTCACGAAGAGTTCAAGTCCAAGCAGCTTGAAGACATGAAGGCGCTGTACCCGGATGCGGCGATTCTGGTGCACCCTGAGTCGCCGACATCGGTGATCGAGTTGGCCGATGCTGTGGGCTCCACCAGTCAGTTGATCGCGGCGGCGCAGAGCCTGCCGAACAAGACGCTGATCGTTGCGACTGACCGCGGCATCTTCTACAAGATGCAGCAGCTGTGCCCGGACAAGGTCTTTATCGAAGCCCCGACGGCCGGTAACGGCGCTGCTTGCCGCAGTTGCGCGCATTGCCCGTGGATGGCCATGAACACCCTTGAGCGCACGCTGAAGGCGTTGAAAGAAGGGGCGAACGAGATCTTTGTCGATCCGGCGCTGATTCCGCAGGCGATTCGTCCGCTCAAGCGCATGCTTGATTTCACCGCCGCAGCGCGGATGAAATTGGCGGGTAACGCCTGAGATTTTTCAACCAGGCCCAAAAAACTGTGGGAGCGAGCTTGCTCGCGATAGCGGTCTGTCAGTCACATGCGTGTTGACTGATAAGCCGCCATCGCGAGCAAGCTCGCTCCCACAGTGATTTTTGTACGGCTGAATTACTTTTGTTTTTTGGGAATCCGCACCAGCCGGGTGTTGGAATACATGTCATGCCAGCTGCGTTGCTGTTTGTCGAACAGCGACCAGATGAATCCAAGGCCAACACACAGCAGCGAAGCAATCGACACGACAAAGCGCAGCAGCGCCTGCCACAGGCTGATGGATGAGCCGTCGGCATTCTGCACCCGGATACACCACACCTGCATGCCCAGGGTCTGACCGGACCAGGTCCAGAATTTGGCGAAAAAGCCGAACAGTACGAACAGCAGGACTGTGGAGAGCAGGGGATCACCGTCCAGCGCACCCGCTTCGGTCAGGGTGCGCATCCTTTCTTCGCCGATGATCGCCATCTGGATCATCTTGTAGATGCCGCTGGTGACGATCAGCAGGGCGGTGCACAGTAGGAAATCATAGAACATGGCTGCCAGGCGACGACCCAGACCAGCGGCAGGAAAGTCGCCCTGGGGAGTAAGCAGGTGTTTCGACATGACAGGCTCTCGGCGAAAAAAGAAGCCATTTTACGGATTTACGCGCACAAAAAAGCCCCTGATGTCAGCATCAGGGGCTTTTTCGTTACAGAAGATTAGCCTTCTGCTTGTACTTCGTCAGCCTGCATGCCTTTCTGGCCCTGCACAGCGATGAAGGTCACTTTCTGGCCTTCTTTCAGGCTCTTGAAACCGTTGCCCTGAATAGCGCGGAAATGCACGAACAGATCCGGACCGCTTTCTGGAGTGATAAAACCAAAACCTTTCTCGTCGTTAAACCACTTGACGGTACCGCTCTGACGTTGGGACATTTCTTATTTCCTTTGACGCAAAAAATTAATGACAGTCTCTTTCTCATGAAAGAGTACTGGGGCTGGTTGCAGGAGAGTAAGAAGACGTCGAACGGGATGTAGCTAACTTGTAGGCTACTGCCCAGGTCACGATTCCAAGCGACCCATGCAAACACAGTGAACAAACTCTACGCCAACTACGGGAGAAAAAACAAGCCCTGTGAAGGCCCCGTATTTCCTCAGGTTGATGGCAAAGTCAGTCCACTAGTGAGGCCTTATACGCTGGCGTTGTTCAAATGCTTTCGATCGTTATAAGCAAAGTTCATAATCGAAGCTTAGAGCCAAACAATGCACTATTTTATGGCGGTTGCGTTACACATTAGTGCGCAGTTAACGCAACCGCGTTACTTATAGGAACATTCAATCAGCCACGATAGTAGCGTTGTGGAACGAATGGCATTTTGCTTACAAGCAAAGGCACCTTTTTCCCACGAACAATCGCCCAAACGGGGGTGTCCAGTGCGATATAGGCGCTGTCGACATAGCCCATGGCCAGCGGCCCGCCCAGGGTCGGCCCGAAACCGCCGCTGCAGACGCTACCGATGATGTCGCCGGCTTCGTTGACGATCTCGGCACCTTCACGCACCGGCGTGCGCTCTTGCGGCAGCAGGCCGACGCGCTTGCGGCTGACACCTGCCTGTTGCTGGGCGAATACGGTTTCGGCGCCCGGGAAGCCGCCGGCACGAGCGCCATCGGCACGACGTGGCTTGGAGATGGCCCACAGCAGGCTTGCTTCGATCGGGCTGGTGTCGGTGTTCATGTCGTGGCCGTACAGGCACAAACCCGCTTCCAGGCGCAGGGAGTCGCGGGCGCCAAGGCCGATGGCAGCCACTTCCGCTTCAGCCAGCAGCGCACGAGCCAGGGCTTCGGCGTTGGCGGCGGGCACGGAAATTTCGAAACCGTCTTCACCGGTGTAACCCGAGCGGCTGACAAAGCAGTCCACGCCCAGCAGCTTCACGCGGGCGAACTGCATGAAGGTCATTTTTGCCACTTCCGGGGCCAGGCGTGCCAGTACGCTAACCGCCGCCGGGCCTTGCAGGGCGAGCAGGGCGCGCTCTTCGAACAGCGGCTCGATCGTGCACTGGTCGCCAATGTGCTTGCGCAGATGTGCCAGGTCCTGGTCCTTGCAGGCGGCGTTGACCACCAGGAACAGTTCGTCGTTGCCCAGGTTGGCGACCATCAGGTCATCGAGGATGCCGCCGGTGGCATTGGTGAACATCGCGTAACGCTGCATGCCCACTGGCAGGTCAATGATGTCCACTGGCACCAGGGTTTCCAGGGCCTTGGCGGCATTGGCGCCGGTCAAGCGGATCTGACCCATGTGCGAGACATCGAACAGCCCGGCCTGGTCGCGGGTGTGCTGGTGTTCTTTCATCACGCCCAGCGGGTATTGCACGGGCATGTCGTAGCCGGCGAACGGCACCATGCGCGCGCCGAGTTCGATGTGCAGCGCGTGCAACGGGGTTTTCAACAGTTGTTCGGTGGACATATTCAGCTCCTGAAGAAGGGTGCAGATGAGCGCGCATCAGCACTCGATAATGTTGACCGCCAAACCGCCACGGGCGGTTTCCTTGTATTTGCTTTTCATGTCGGCGCCGGTCTGGCGCATGGTGCGGATGACCTTGTCGAGGGAAACGAAGTGTTGTCCATCGCCGCGCAGTGCCATGCGCACGGCATTGATGGCCTTGACCGAACCCATGGCGTTGCGCTCAATGCAAGGCACTTGCACCAGCCCGCCAATCGGGTCGCAGGTCAGCCCGAGGTTGTGTTCCATGCCGATTTCCGCGGCGTTCTCCACTTGTTGCACGCTGCCGCCCAGCACTTCGCACAAGGCACCGGCGGCCATCGAGCAGGCGACGCCGACTTCGCCCTGGCAGCCGACTTCGGCGCCGGAGATCGAGGCGTTTTCCTTGTATAGAATGCCGATGGCCGCGGCGGTCAGCAGGAATCGCACCACGCCGTCGTCATTCGCGCCGGGAATAAAGCGCATGTAGTAGTGCAACACCGCTGGAATGATCCCCGCTGCACCATTGGTGGGCGCCGTTACGACGCGCCCGCCGTTGGCGTTTTCCTCATTGACCGCCAGCGCGTAGAGGTTGACCCAGTCGAGCACCGACAGTGGGTCGCGCAATGACGATTCCGGGTTCTTGCACAATTGCCGATGCAGTGCGGCGGCCCGGCGCTTGACCTTCAGCCCGCCGGGCAGGATGCCTTCATTGCGGCATCCGGCGGCGACGCAGTCCTGCATCACTTGCCAGATTTTCAGCAGGCCGGCGCGGGTTTCCGCTTCCGGGCGCCAGGCGCTTTCGTTGGTCAGCATCACCTGGCTGATCGACAAGCCATAGGTGGCGCAATGACCGAGCAGGTCCTTGGCACTTTTGAAGGGAAAGGTCAGGGGGGTGGCGTCTTCGACGATGCGGTCGGCGCCGGCAGCGTCTTCATCGACCACAAAACCACCACCGACCGAGTAGTACTCGCGGCTGCGGACTTGCAGGCCGGCGGCGTCGAAGGCGCGGAAGATCATGCCGTTGGGGTGGTAGGGCAACGGTTTGCGAATCATCGCCAGGTGTTCTTTTTCGTTGAACGCAATGCTGTGTTCGCCGAGCAGGTTCAAGCGACCGCTACCGCGAATGTCTTGCAGACGGGCGGCGACGGTTTCAGTGTCCACGGTGTCCGGATGCTCGCCTTCGAGACCGAGCAATACAGCCTTGTCGCTGCCGTGACCCTTGCCGGTGGCGCCGAGCGAGCCGTAGAGCTCGACTTTGACGCAGGTGGTGGCCGTCAGCAGCCCTTCACGACGCAAACCTTCGACGAAACGTGCAGCGGCGCGCATCGGGCCGACGGTGTGGGAGCTGGAGGGGCCGATGCCAATCTTGAACAGGTCGAACACGCTTAACGACATGGTGGTTCTCCGGTTTCTTGTTATGGAGGGTCAGCATCAACCTTGGGTGAAACTCGATTTTGTAGGAGCTGGCTTGCCAGCGAAGGCGGTGTATCAGGCAAACATTTGTGTCGGCTGATCTTCCGTCTTCGCTGGCAAGCCAGCTCCTACAGGGGGTTGCGGTGTTCTTGAGAGGGGCGGGCAAGCCGCCCCCATTGCTTTAAGCGTAGCTTTCGATCGACGGGCAGGCGCAGACCAGGTTGCGGTCGCCAAACACGTTGTCGACGCGACCGACCGGTGGCCAGTACTTGGCTTCGATCAGCGACGCAACCGGGTAAACCGCTTGCTCGCGGCTGTACGGGTGCGACCACTCGCCGACCAGCTCCTTCGCGGTGTGCGGAGCGTTTTTCAGCGGGTTGTCGTCCTTGTCCAGGGTGCCGTTTTCCACCGCGCGAATTTCTTCGCGGATGCGGATCATGGCGTCGCAGAAGCGGTCCAGTTCTTCCTTGGATTCGCTTTCGGTCGGCTCGATCATCAGCGTGCCGGCTACCGGGAACGACATGGTCGGCGCGTGGAAGCCGAAGTCGATCAGGCGCTTGGCGACGTCATCGACGCTGATGCCGCTGCTGTCTTTCAGCGGGCGCAGGTCGAGGATGCATTCGTGCGCCACCAGGCCGTTGCTGCCGGTGTACAGCACAGGGTAGTGCTCTTCGAGGCGACGGGAGATGTAGTTGGCATTGAGGATCGCCAACTGCGATGCACGCTTGAGACCTGCGCCACCCATCATGCGAATGTACATCCAGGTGATCGGCAGAATGCTTGCGCTGCCGAACGGTGCCGCGCAAACGGCGCCTTCCTTGCGCTCCATCTGTGCGTGGCCCGGCAGGAATGGCGCCAGGTGCGATTTCACGCCGATCGGGCCGACACCCGGGCCGCCACCGCCGTGCGGAATGCAGAAGGTCTTGTGCAGGTTCAGGTGCGAAACGTCGCCGCCGAACTTGCCCGGCGCGCAGAGGCCGACCATCGCGTTCATGTTGGCGCCGTCGATGTACACCTGGCCGCCGTTGTCATGAATGATGCCGCAGATTTCGCGGATGCCTTCTTCGAACACGCCGTGGGTCGACGGGTAGGTGATCATCAGCGCAGCGAGGTGTTCGCGGTGCTCGATGGCCTTGGCGCGCAGGTCTTCGATGTCAACGTTGCCACGGGCATCGCACGCGGTGACGACGACACGCATGCCGGCCATTTGTGCAGTGGCCGGGTTGGTGCCGTGGGCCGACGACGGGATCAGGCAGATGTCGCGACGGTCTTCGCCACGGCTCTGGTGGTAGGCACGAATCGCCAAGAGACCTGCGTATTCGCCCTGGGAACCGGCGTTTGGTTGCAAGGACACCGAGTCGTAGCCGGTCGCAGCGCAAAGCATGGCTTCCAGTTCGTCGGTCAATTGCTGATAACCGGCGCTTTGCTCGGCCGGGGCGAACGGGTGCAGGGCGCCGAACTCGGCCCAGGTCACCGGGATCATTTCGCTGGCGGCGTTGAGTTTCATGGTGCACGAACCCAGCGGGATCATGGTGCGGTCCAGCGCCAGGTCCTTGTCCGCCAGTTTGCGCAGGTAACGCATCAGCTCGGTTTCCGAGTGATAGCGGTTGAACACCGGGTGGCTGAGGATCGGCGACTGACGCACCAACGCGGCCGGGATGGTGCTTTGCACCGAGGCGGCGAGGGCGGCGAAGTCCGGCAGGGCCTTGCCGTCGGACAGCAGGCTCCACAGGGTTTCAACGTCGGCCTGAGTGGTGGTTTCGTCCAGGGACAGGCCCAGGCGCTCGCCATCGACCACGCGCAGGTTGATGCGCTGGGCGTGCGCCTTGTCGTGCAGGGCGGCGGTGTGAGCGCCGGTCTTCACGGTCAGGGTGTCGAAGAAGCTCGCTTGCTCGACGTTCAGACCCAATGCGCTCAAGCCTTTGGCCAGGATTGCAGTCAGGTGATGCACGCGATTGGCGATCTGCGTCAGGCCTTTTGGACCGTGGTACACGGCATACATGCTGGCGATGTTGGCCAGCAATACTTGCGCGGTGCAGATGTTGCTGGTGGCTTTCTCGCGACGGATGTGTTGCTCGCGGGTCTGCATGGCCAGGCGCAGGGCCGGGTTGCCGAAACGGTCTACCGAAACACCGACCAGGCGGCCGGGCATGTCACGTTTGAAGGCGTCCTTGGTGGCGAAGTACGCAGCATGCGGGCCGCCGAAGCCCAGCGGCACGCCGAAGCGTTGTGCGCTGCCGATGGCCACGTCGGCGCCGAATTCGCCCGGCGCGGTCAACACGGTCAGGGCCAGCAGGTCGGCAGCCACGGCGACGAGGGCGTTGGCAGCATGGAAGCGTTCGGTCAGCTCGCGGTAATCGAACACGTCACCGTTGCTCGCCGGGTATTGCAGCAGGGCGCCGAAGAACGGCGTCACGTCGCTCAGTTCACGCTCGTCGCCCACCACCACGTCGATGCCCAGAGGCTCGGCACGGGTGCGCAGTACGTCGAGGGTCTGCGGGTGGCAATGCACAGAGGCGAAGAACGCGTGGCTGCTTTTGTTCTTGCTCAGGCGTTTGCAGAAGGTCATGGCTTCGGCAGCGGCGGTGGCTTCGTCGAGTAGGGAAGCGTTGGCGATCGGCAGGCCGGTGAGGTCGCTGATCAGGGTCTGAAAGTTCAGCAGCGCTTCGAGACGGCCCTGGGAGATTTCTGGCTGGTATGGGGTGTAGGCGGTGTACCAGGCCGGGTTTTCCAGCAGGTTGCGCAGGATCGGCGACGGCGTATGGGTGCCGTAGTAACCCTGGCCGATGTAGGTCTTGAACAGCTGGTTTTTAGTTGCGATGGACTTGATCAAGGCCAGGGCATCGGCTTCGCTCAGACCGTCTTCCAGGCCGAGGACGCTGGTGCCCTTGATGCTGTCGGGAATCACGCTGGCGCTCAGGGCTTCCAGGGAGTCGAAACCGAGGCTGTTGAGCATCGCTTGCTCGTCACCGGCGCGCGGGCCGATGTGACGGGCGATGAATTCGTTGGCGGTGGTCAAATTGATCTGGGTCATGTCGGTGCTCCTCAGGCTTCGGCTTGGGCTTTGATCAGGCGGTCGTAGGCGTCCTGATCCAGCAGTTGGCCGACAGCGGTGGCGTCGCTTGGTTTGAAACGGAAGAACCAGCCTTCACCCAGCGGATCTTCGTTGACCAGTTCCGGGCTGCTGTCGAGCGCCGGGTTCACTTCCAGTACTTCGCCGTCCAGCGGCATGTACACGCCGCTGGCGGCTTTTACCGATTCCACGGTGGCGGCTTCGGCGCCTTTGTCGTAAGACTGCAGCTCAGGCAGTTGAACGAAAACCACGTCGCCCAGGGCGTTCTGTGCGAAAGCGGTGATGCCGACAGTGACGCTGCCGTCAGCTTCGGTGCGCAGCCATTCGTGATCTTCAGTAAAACGCAACTCGCTCATGGAAACTCCTAAGGGGCCAGACTCGTCTGGTGGACGCGATTGAATGCTTGGGCGATGCCCTGGTTATGGAGGACTACATAGCAAGAACGCGGCCAACCTTGTTTTTATTGTTATTGATCAATGATTTAGCGGGTTTTGACAAAGGCTGAAATTCAATCGCTGTAGCGAAATCGATACGGCGTATGACAAGGATAAAAGCCGAGGTGGATCAAAGCCTTGTACAGCCGTGATCGGAGAGGGGTGTAGCGATATCGTTCCGCTGTAGCGCTTTCAGTACAGATGGAGGTCGTTTTTGAGCTCCGTTGCATTCCTGTAGGAGCTGGCTTGCCAGCGAAGGCGGAATTGGTCTCCCCTCAGACATGAGCCGTTAGGGATGGCCTATTCGCTGGCAAGCCAGCTCCTACGGGTGTGCGCAGTCTCAAGCCTTGCCGGGAATCCCGTACTTGCGCAACCGATGGGCAATTGCGGTGTGGGAGGTTTGCAGGCGGGTCGCGAGTTGCCGGGTCGAGGGATAGCTGACGTAGAGTTTTTCCAGCAGGGTTTTCTCGAATTCGTCCATGGCCTGCTCCAGGCTGTCGACGTCATGGTCGCTCTGACGGGCCACCGAGGTGCCGGCAATGTCGAGGTCGCCAATGTCCACCAGGCTGCTTTCGCAGATCGCCGCGGCGCGGAAGATCACGTTCTGCAATTGCCGCACGTTGCCCGGCCAGCGGTTGCCCAGCAGCGCCGGGTAGGTGCCCGGCGCCAGGCGACAGATCGGGCGCTGGATCTGCGCGCAGGCCTGCTGCATGAAGTAGCGGGCCAGCAGCAGAATGTCCTGGCCGCGCTCGCGCAACGGCGGCACTTCAACGTTGAGGACGTTGAGGCGATAGAACAGGTCTTCGCGGAACAGGCCTTCGCTGACCATTTTTTCCAGGTCGCGGTGGGTCGCGCTGAGAATCCGTACGTTGACCTTGACCTCACGGTCACCGCCGACCCGGCGAAAACTGCCGTCGTTGAGGAAACGCAGCAATTTGGCCTGCAGATACGGCGACATCTCGCCGATCTCATCGAGAAACACCGTGCCCTGGTTGGCCAGTTCCATCAGCCCTGGCTTGCCACCTCGTTGCGCGCCGGTGAAAGCGCCGGGGGCGTAGCCGAACAGTTCACTTTCGGCGAGGTTCTCCGGTAATGCCGCGCAGTTCAACGCCAGAAACGGTGCGCTGTGCCGGGCGCTGATGGCGTGGCAGGCACGGGCCACCAGTTCCTTGCCGGTGCCGGTTTCGCCCTGGATCAACAGCGGTGCATCGAGGGCCGCCACCCGCTGGGCGCGCGCCTTGAGGGTGCGGATCACCGGGGACTCGCCGAGCAGTGCATCGAAACCTTCGGCATGGTCATGGTGCAGCGCGGACAGGCGTTCGCCGATGCGGTTCGGTTGGTACAGGGTCAGCAGGGCGCCGGCGTCGGTGATCGGTGTGGCGTCGAGCAACAAGGTCTGGCCGTTGACGGTGATTTCCCGCAGCGGCAGGCGAAAGCCGTGTTCGAGCAGGGCGTCGAGCAAGGCCGGGTCGGCAAACAGGTCGGCCACGCTTTCACCGTCGGGTTCGCGGCCGTACAGGGCGATCAAGGCGGGGTTGGCCAGCAGCACCTTGCCGTCGCTGTCCAGCGCCAGCACCGGGTCGGTCATGGCGGCAAGCAACGCGTCGAGCTGCAAGTGCCGGCGCTGGCCGGGCAGGATGTCGACCACCGTCACCGCTTGCACACCACGCACGCTGAACAGGGCATCGCGCAACTCCTCGAGGACTTTCGGGCTCAGGGTCGGGGCGTCGATATAAACATTGGGCGGGACCATTTCCACCGCATCCAGGTTCAGATTGCGCCCGCCGAGCAGGGCCAGGACTTCCTGGGTGATACCGACGCGGTCGATGAAGCTGACGTGGATACGCATGGGGCGGTTTCGGGTTCTGCAGTGCGGAGGGTGGCAAGTATGCCTTGGGGCGGGCTAATGGTGAAATCCTGCGCGGGATTTCCTGACGACGACAATCCCCTGTGGGAGCGGGCTTGCCCGCGATGACGGCGGCAGATCTGGCATTGATGTGACAGATATACCGCTATCGCGGGCAAGTCGGGTCGCCGCACCGCCGCTCCCACAGTAGTTTGTGGTTGATCACAGATTGTGTGATCGGGTTACTCGAATTTCTCGAGATCTATCGGGTCGCCGGATTTCATGTTCAGCTGTTTGCGGATGTCCTCAAACATCAGATCGTAGTGCTTGTGTGTCGAACCGATCTGACTATGGGTCTTTGGAATACCGTACTTCTCGGCGATTTTCGTCACGTTGCTGGCGAAGTTGTAGGCCTCCTCCTTGGGCAGGAAGAAGGGCTCTGACATGACCTTGCCCTGAATGCTGCCGTGCATGGTGAACTGGATGCCTTTTTCGCCTTTGGCATTCTTGCTGACTTCATAGTCGAGGTGCACGTTGTAGCTGACATCGTCCGGTGTCAGCGCATGACGCTCGATGTGCAAGTGACCTGGCTCAAACTGTGCCATGGGCGTCTCTCCTTACAAGTAGGTAATGCCAGGTGTTGCCGTGCTGATGCGCGTGCCGGCCGTGCCCTGGACGATCGCTTCGATATCCGCGAGTGAGCCGATCACCGCGACCTTTCCAGTATGGCGTGCGAATTCGCAGGCTGCCTGCACCTTCGGTCCCATGGAGCCGGCGGCGAAGCCAAGTTTTTCCATTTCGTCGGGATGTGCCTGGGCGATGGCTTTCTGCGTGGGTTTGCCAAAGTCGATGAACGCGGCGTTGACGTCAGTGGCGATCACCAGCAGATCGGCTTCAAGCTGTTCGGCCAGCAGTGCCGAGCACAGGTCCTTGTCGATGACCGCTTCGACGCCTTCGAGTTTGCCGGGGGACGTATACATGGTCGGAATGCCGCCGCCACCGGCACAGATCACGATGCTGCTTTTTTCCAGCAGCCACTTGATCGGACGGATTTCGAAGATGCGTTTGGGTTTCGGGCTGGCGACCACACGGCGATATTTGTCGCCGTCCGGGGCAATGGCCCAGCCTTTTTCGGCGGCGAGTCTTTCCGCATCGGCCTTGCTGTAGACCGGGCCGATGGGTTTGGTCGGGTTTTTGAAGGCCGGGTCGTTGGCGTCGACTTCGACCTGGGTCAGCAAGGTGGCGAAGGGGACTTCGAAGTCCAGCAGGTTACCCAGTTCCTGCTCGATGATGTAGCCGATCATGCCTTCGGTTTCGGCGCCGAGCACGTCCAGCGGGTAAGGGGTGACGGAAGTGTAGGCCGCTGCCTGCAAAGACAGCAGGCCGACCTGGGGGCCATTGCCGTGGGCGATGACCAGTTGGTTGCCGGGATGAATCTTGGCGATCTGTTCGGTGGCGATCCGGATGTTGGCGCGCTGGTTGTCAGCGGTCATGGGTTCGCCCCGGCGGAGCAGGGCATTACCGCCCAGAGCAACGACGATACGCATGGTGCTAGTCCTTCTAAAAGAGAAGTAAACGGGCGGCTCGGTCTGTCGATGGAACCCTGACCCTGTGGGAGCGAGCTTGCTCGCGATGGGATCGCCTCGGTCTGTCAGATGCACCGCGGCGCTGCCATCGCAGGCAAGCCAGCTCCCACATTGACCGTGTTCCGTCTGTGGGAGCCGAGTGAGCCGTTAGAGATCCGCCAGCGTCGACACCAGAATCGCCTTGATGGTGTGCATGCGGTTTTCCGCTTGCTCGAAGGCGATGCAGGCCGGCGACTCGAACACGTCATCGGTCACTTCGATGCCGTTCTTCAGGTGCGGGTATTGCTCGGCAATCTGCTTGCCGACCTTGGTGTCGCTGTTGTGGAACGCCGGCAGGCAGTGCATGAACTTGGTGCGCGGGTTGCCGGTGGCTTTCATCAGTTCGGCGTTGACCTGATACGGCAGCAGTTGCTGGATGCGTTCGGCCCAGGCTTCGACCGGCTCGCCCATCGATACCCAGACGTCGGTGTGGATGAAGTCCACGCCCTTGACCGCCGCTTTCGGGTCTTCGGTGAGGGTGATGCGCGCGCCGCTTTCTTCCCCGTACTGTTTGCAGCGAGCCACCAGGTCGTCTGCCGGCCACAGGGCTTTCGGCGCGCAGATGCGCACGTCCATGCCCAGCTTGGCGCCGATCAGCAGCAGCGAGTTGCCCATGTTGTTGCGCGCATCGCCGAGGTAGGCGTAGCTGATCTCGTGGATGGGCTTGTCGGCGTGCTCACGCATGGTCAGCACGTCGGCGATCATTTGCGTCGGGTGATACTCGTCGGTCAGGCCGTTGAACACCGGTACGCCGGCGAACCTGGCCAGTTCTTCGACGATTTCCTGCTTGAAGCCACGGTATTCGATGGCGTCATACATTCGCCCGAGCACACGGGCGGTGTCCTTCATGCTTTCCTTGTGACCGATCTGCGAGGAGTTCGGGTCGATGTAGGTGACATTGGCGCCCTGGTCATAGGCGGCGACTTCGAACGCACAACGGGTGCGGGTCGAGGTCTTTTCGAAGATCAGCGCGATGTTGTTGCCCTTGAGATGCTGCTGTTCGGTGCCGGTGTACTTGGCACGCTTGAGGTCGCGGGACAGGTCGAGCAGGTAGCGCAATTCGCGAGGGGTGTGGTGTTCCAGGCTCAGCAGATTGCGGTTATGGATATTGAACGCCATTTTGGATCTCCTAAGGTGTCGGTTATCCCCTTGGCCTGCGCATGCCCTTGGGTAGGGGGCAGCGCGGGCCAAGGCAATAGGTTAGTAGTCAATCGGGTCGCGGATGATCGGGCAGGTCATGCAATGGCCGCCGCCCCGTCCCCGGCCGAGTTCGCCGGCGCTGATGGTGATCACTTCCACCCCGGCCTTGCGCATCAGAGTATTGGTGTAGGTATTGCGGTCGTAGCCGATGACCACGCCTGGCTCCACGGCCACCACGTTGTTGCCGTCGTCCCATTGCTCGCGTTCGGCGGCAAAGCTGTTGCCGCCGGTTTCAACCACACGCAGGGCCTTGAGGTTGAGGGCCTGGGCCACGGTGTCGAGGAAGTTGGTTTCTTCACGGCGGATGTCGATGCCGCCCGCTTTGCTTTCATCGGGACGCAGGGTAAAGGCGACAATCTGGTTCACCACATCCGGGAAGATCGTGACGAGGTCGCGATCGCAGAAGCTGAACACGGTGTCCAGGTGCATGGCCGCGCGGGATTTTGGCAGGCCGGCGACGATCACTTTCTCGACGGCCTTGTTTTTGAACAGGTTCACCGCCAGTTGGGCAATGGCCTGGCGCGACGAGCGTTCGCCCATGCCGATCAACACCACGCCGTTGCCGATCGGCATCACGTCACCGCCCTCAAGGGTGGAGTTGCCATGATCCTTGTCCGGGTCGCCGTACCAGATCTGGAAGTCGGCGTTGGTGAACTCGGGGTGGAATTTGTAGATAGCGGTGGTCAGCAGGGTTTCCTGGCGGCGTGCCGGCCAATACATCGGGTTGAGGGTGACGCCACCGTAGATCCAGCAGGTGGTATCGCGGGTGAACTGGGTGTTGGGCAGCGGCGGCAGGATGAAGCTGGAGTTGCCGAGGAAGTCGCGGAACATCTCGATGGCCTTGCCACCGAAACTGGTGGGCAAGTCATCGCCCGAAACGCCGCCGATCAGGAACTCGGCGATCTTGCGCGGCTCCAGGCTACGCAGCCACGAGGTGGTTTCGTTGATCAGGCCCAGGCCCACCGAGTTGGCGGTGATCTTGCGTTCCAGGATCCAGTCCAGCGCTTCGGGAATGGCGACGATGTCGGTCAGCAGGTTGTGCATTTCCAGCACATCGATGTTGCGTTCGCGCATCTTGGTGACGAAGTCGAAGTGGTCGCGCTTGGCCTGGGCCACCCACAGCACATCATCGAACAGCAGTTCATCGCAGTTGTTCGGGGTCAGCCGCTGATGGGCAAGTCCCGGGGAGCAAACCATGACTTTGCGCAGTTTGCCGGCTTCGGAATGGACGCCGTACTTAACTTTTTCCTTGGTCATTACAGTGATCCTCCAGATGACAAAACAGGGTTGTGCTTCCAGAAGCAGAAGCTAAAGGGTCAGGAAGCCGTCGTAGAGTCCGTAGGCCGCCACCACGGCGCCCACGACCACCGCAGCGAAAATCAGCTTCTCGACGTTGGTGAAAACCGGTTTGTTGATTTCCAGCTTGGCCTTGGCGAACAGGATCACGCCGGGGGCGTAGAGCAGGGCGGACAGCAGCAGGTATTTGATGCCGCCGGCGTACAGCAGCCAGATCGCGTAGATCAGGGCCACCGCGCCGATGACGAGATCCTTCTGCCGCTCGCTCGCCGCGCCTTCGTAACTTTCGCCACGCACCGCCAGCAGCAAGGCATAGGCCGCCGACCACAGGTAGGGCACCAGAATCATCGAGGTGGCGAGGTAGATCAGCGACAGGTAGGTGCTGGCCGAGAACAGCGTGATGATCAGGAAAATCTGCACCATGGCGTTGGTCAGCCACAGGGCGTTGACCGGCACATGGTTGGCGTTTTCCTTGCGCAAGAACTCCGGCATGGTGTGGTCCCGCGCGGCGGCGAACATGATTTCCGCGCACAGCAGCACCCACGACAGCAACGCCCCCAGCAAGGAGATGATCAAGCCGACGCTGATCAGCACCGCGCCCCAGTGACCGACCACGTGTTCCAGCACGGCGGCCATTGACGGGTTCTGTAGTTTGGCCAATTCCGGCTGGGTCATGATCCCCAGCGACAGCACGTTGACCAGGACTAAAAACAGCAGCACGGTGACGAAGCCGATCACGGTGGCTTTACCCACATCGCTGCGTTTTTCCGCCCGGGCCGAAAAGATGCTCGCGCCTTCGATGCCGATGAACACCCACACGGTGACCAGCATCATTTTGCGCACCTGGTTCATCACACTGCCGAGGTCCGGGTTCTTCAGGCCCCAGATGTCGGCGATGAAGATGTCCAGCTTGAAGGCGAACAACGCAATCAACATGAACAACAGCAGCGGCACAATCTTGGCGACGGTGGTCACCAGGTTGATGAACGCGGCTTCCTTGATTCCTCGCAGTACGAGGAAATGTACGGCCCAAAGCAGTACCGAGGCGCCGATCACGGCAGCGGGGGTATTGCCCTCGCCAAATAGCGGAAAGAAGTAGCCGAGGGTGCTGAACAAGAGTACGAAGTAGCCGACGTTACCCAGCCAGGCACTGATCCAGTATCCCCAGGCGGACGAGAAGCCCATGTAGTCGCCGAAACCGGCCTTGGCGTAGGCGTAGACCCCACCGTCCAGGTCGGGTTTGCGGTTGGCCAGGGTCTGGAACACGAACGCCAGGGTTAGCATGCCGACGGCGGTGATCGCCCAACCGATCAGAATGGCGCCGACATCCGCACTCGCGGCCATGTTTTGTGGCAAGGAAAATATACCGCCACCAATCATCGAGCCCACGACTAACGCAACCAGCGCGCCGAGTTTCAGTTTTCCGGGTGCTTCAGACATTGCATGACTCCAATGCAGGAGAAGAGAGGCAACAGACTAATTCCGTTGCCTGTTCAATCAGCTGACTTAGATCATTAAATGAGAGCGTTCCCAGGTTGTTGGCGGAGTGCCATCATTTACAATGCTTTTGCTTGTAACGCTTGTTCTAGAGCCTTTTGTGGATTATTTCAGTGTTTTTGTAATTTGTTTCGAATTATGACGCTAGTTGGTTTTTCAGAATCTGCAAATTTTCTTCATGCATTTTTTGTACAGAATTGATGTATTAAAAAATCGTATAAAACAAATGATTATATCGGCGTAAAAATAGCCATTTTGTGCAAGTAAAAAAGCCACTTGTTGGCGTTATCCAATAAACGTTATTACTCTTCAGCAGTTTAGTTGATGCACGTTATGGGATGATCTCGCGGCAGTTGTCGCCCCCCGGAAAAATGGAGATGCAACGATGGCGCAATCACCGAACAAGCTTCGCCTGAGCGCATTGATCGCATTGGTGGTGGGTTCGATGATCGGTGGCGGGATATTTTCCCTGCCGCAAAACATGGCGGCCAAGGCCGATGCCGGGGCGATCCTGATCGGCTGGGCAATCACTGCCGTCGGCATGCTGACCCTGGCGTTCGTGTTCCAGACCCTGGCCAATCGCAAGCCGGAGCTGGACTCCGGGGTATATGCCTACGCCAAGGCCGGCTTCGGCGACTACATGGGCTTTTCTTCGGCCTGGGGGTACTGGATCAGTGCCTGGCTGGGTAACGTCGGCTACTTCGTGCTGCTGTTCAGCACCCTCGGTTATTTCTTCCCGGTCTTTGGCGAAGGCAACACACCGATCGCGATCGTCTGCGCTTCGCTGCTGCTCTGGACCGTGCATTTTGTGGTGATGCGCGGGATCAGGGAGGCGGCGTTCATCAATCAAGTGACCACCGTGGCCAAGATCGTGCCGCTGATCATGTTCATCGTGATCGCCGCCGTGGCGTTCAAGGCGGACATCTTTACCCTCGATATCTGGGGCCGCAACAACCCGGAATTCGGCAGCGTGATGAACCAGGTTCGGCACATGATGCTGGTCACCGTGTTCGTGTTTATCGGGATCGAGGGGGCCAGTGTCTATTCGGCCCGGGCGGAGAAACGTTCCGATGTAGGTCGCGCAACGGTAATCGGGTTCATTGGCGTGTTGGCGCTACTGGTGCTGGTGAACGTGCTGTCGCTGGGGATCATGACCCAGCCGGAGCTGGCGAAATTGCAGAACCCCTCGTTGGCGGCGGTGCTGGAACACATCGTCGGCCCCTGGGGGGCGTTGCTGATCAGCGTCGGTCTGGCGATCTCGTTGTTGGGTGCCTTGTTGTCCTGGGCGTTGTTGTGCGCCGAAATCCTGTTCGCCACGGCGAAAGACAAGACCATGCCGGCATTCCTGACCAGGGAAAACGCCAACCGTGTGCCGGTCAATGCGATGTGGCTGACCAACGCGATGATCCAGCTGTTCCTGTTGATTACGCTGTTTTCCGCCGGTACCTACACCAGTCTGATTTACCTGGCGTCTTCCATGATTCTGGTGCCGTACCTGTGGTCGGCGGCCTATGCGGTGTTGTTGTGCGTGCGCGGCGAAACTTATCAACAGGCGCCAGCCGAGCGAAGCAAGGATTTGCTCATTGGCGTCATCGCTTTGAGTTATGCGGTGTGGTTGCTGTACGCCGGTGGCCTGAAGTATTTGCTGCTGTCGGCGCTACTCTATGCACCGGGCGTGATCCTGTTTGCCAAGGCACGCCATGAGCAGGGCATGCCCTTGTTCACGGTCATCGAGAAAGGCATTTTCACCGCTGTCATTGGCGGCGCCGGGCTGGCGGCTTATGGGTTGTATAGCGGGTTGCTGAGTCTGTGAAGGTGTTGCTGGCGTATCAGCCACCCTATGACTGGCCGGTGATGCTGGGTTTTTTGTCGGCGCGGGCGATTGCGGGACTGGAAACGGTTGCCGACGGCGTTTACTCGCGAGGCATCGAACTGAACGGTACGCACGGTACCTTTTCCATCCGGCCTGCTACGTCTGATGCCCTTGAGCTGACACTGGATTTTCCCGACCCGAACGCCGTGTCCGAAATCGTCGCAAAAGTGCGGCGGATGTTCGATCTCGACGCTGAGCTCACCACGATCCATCGGCATTTAATATCGGTTGATCCGCTGATGGCCCGGTTGATTACCCGACGCCCCGGGCTGCGTGTACCGGGGGCGTGGGACGGGCTGGAACTGGCGATCCGTGCGGTGCTTGGGCAGCAGATTACGGTGGCGGCGGCGATCCGCCTGGCGGGGAAACTGGTGGTGC
This sequence comes from Pseudomonas sp. GM55, assembly GCF_000282395.1. NCBI lineage: Bacteria > Pseudomonadati > Pseudomonadota > Gammaproteobacteria > Pseudomonadales > Pseudomonadaceae > Pseudomonas > Pseudomonas sp. GM55. The sequence continues at coordinate 20,519 of NZ_AKJJ01000056.1, forward strand.
AATATGGCGCACCGCTGGGCAGACCGTTGCCGGGTTTGAGCCACGTGTTCCCCACGGCTGACGTGTTGGCGGGGGCCGATCTGGCTGCGTTGGGCATGCCGAAAAACCGAGGCCGGACGTTGTCGGGTGTGGCTCAGGCACTGCTCGATGATCCGCGATTATTCGAGCCCGGTCGCGAGGGGGGCGTAGCGCGGTTGCTGGCGTTGCACGGGATTGGTGACTGGACGGCGCAATACATTGCGCTGCGGCAGTTGCGGGAGATGGATGGGTTTCCCAATGGCGACGTGGGGCTGATCAATGCGCTGGTGGCACTGGAGGGTGGGCCGGTGACAGCGAAGCAGTTGCAGTTGCGGGCTGAAGGCTGGCGGCCCTACCGAGGGTATGCGGCGCAGGTGCTGTGGACTTCGTTGAGTCGGGTGGATTGAGCTGATCTGGAATTTGTACTGGCAGTTCTGACGCCTTCGCGGGCAAGCCCGCTCCTACAGGGACTGCGTCGTACACAAAATCTGTGGGCACCACAGAACCTGTGGGAGCGGGCTTGCCCGCGATGGCGATATGACTGTCACCACCACTGCGCGGGATGTGAACCCAGTTCAGTCGCTGGCAATGCCCACTGTAGTGGCGTCCCGATGATCTTCAGAGGCACCTGCAATCGATGCGCCGGCCCCCACGGTGTCTGCTCCACCATCAACCCCTGATCCAGCTCATCTTCCGCACGTAACGTTTCTCTTGTCCCTGGTCCATGCTCGATCAACAACTTCGCCGTACGTGCCAGCGACAACCGCGCCGAGCCCCCCGTACCGTCGCTCAACCGCTGCGCCAGCAACCTGATCGCACTGGCCGCCATCAAATACCCGGTGGCGTGATCGAGGGCCTGCACCGGCAATGGCGTCGGCTTGTCCGCCTGCTTCCAGCGCATGCCCGCTTCGGCAATGCCACTGCTCATCTGCACCAGGCTGTCGAAGCCCCGGCGGTTTTGCCAAGGGCCACTCCAGCCATAGGCGTTCAGGCAAACATCAATCAAGTCCGGGTTCAGTTGCCGGCGCTCATTGGTGCCCAAGCCCAGCCGCTCCAGCGCATCGGCACGATAGCCATGGAGCAGAATGTCGGCGTCCTTGAGCAGACTTTCGAATACGGCGCGGTCGAACTTGTCATGCAGATCAAGACGCGCGCAACGTTTTCCCAACGTGACTTCCGGCACCACCCCCGGCTCGTTCCAGGTCGGTGGATCGATGCGCAAGACATCGGCGCCGAGGCCAGCCATGAAGCGACTGGCGATGGGGCCTGCCAGTACCCGGGTCAAGTCCAGCACCCTGATGCCGGCCAGTGGTCGAGCCACTGAACCTGTCCACGGTTTGCGGCTCTGGCCTGGGTCGTTGGCAAATTGAATCAAGGGCTCGGCATTGACCGCCTGTCCCTGAGGATGGGCCTGCCATTGTTCCCAGGTACGCGTTTGTGCGGCACAACCACCGGCATCGACCACTGCCTGTTCCAGCTCGTTTTTCGCCCATTTCGCCACTTTGCCGGCCATCGCTGCACGGTCGGCACAGGCTCCGAGCACGCTTTCGGCAGCAGCGCGGTGATGGGACGCGTTGGTGTGCAGGCGAATCCAGCCATCGCGGGTGGCGTAGTCACCGGCCACCGGGTCCCACAGCGGTGGAACGCTCCAGCCGATCGGGCGAATCGACGTGGCGAACCAGAAGGACGCCAGGCGGCGGTCAACTTCAAGGTCGGGCAGGCGACCGGTTTGCTGGTGCAGCAGTTCGCTGACGGCCTGGCCGGCGGCGGCCACGCTGGAGCAGGCCAGGTCGGTGACGGCAAACGCCGAGGGCAGGGCGCCGCTGGACGTGAATGGAATCGGGGTGTGAGGCAAACCGAGCGCGGCTTGAATGGACGTGAGCAGATCAGTCATCGAAGGGCCTCCGGAGCGAGAGGCCGAGCATAGACCAAAACAAACGCAGTCCAGATGAATTCCTTTGTAGGAGCTGGCTTGCCAGCGATGGCGGACTGGCATTCAACACCATGTCGAATGAAAGATCGCTATCGCTGGCAAGCCAGCTCCTACAGGGGGGCGGCGGGGTTACACGCGGAACTGATCCATCAACTTCATCTGGTGAGTGGTCAGGGCGTTGAGCTGGCTGCTGATCTGCGCCGATTCGGTGGCCTGGCCGGTCAGGGTTTCGGTGACGGTGCGGATCGCCGAGACATTGCGGTTGACCTCTTCGGCCACGGCGCTTTGCTGCTCGGCGGCGCTGGCGATTTGCAGGTTCATGTCGCTGATCACGGTGACTGCGTCGCTGATCTTGCTCAAGGCCTGGACCGCCTGCTGGATCTGCCCGGCATTGCTGTGGGCCTGGGTCTGGCTTGAATGCATGGTGGCGACCACGCCGCGGGTGCCGGACTGGATGCGTTCGATCACCAGGCGAATTTCTTCCACCGAATCCTGGGTGCGTTTGGCCAGGTTGCGCACTTCATCGGCCACCACCGCAAAGCCGCGACCGCTCTCGCCGGCGCGGGCGGCTTCAATCGCCGCATTGAGGGCCAGCAGGTTGGTTTGTTCGGCGATGCTGCGAATCACCTCCAGCACGGAACCGATCTGTTCGCTGTTGACCGCAAGGGCTTCGACTTCGGTCACGGCCTTGCTGACTTCGTCCGCCAATTGATTGATATCGCGGGTGCTGCGCTCGATGATCGACATGCCGTCGCGGGCCGACTGGTCGGCGCCCTTGGCGGCGTTGGCCGCGTTCGAGGCGCTGTTGGCAACATCGTGGGCGGTGGCGCTCATCTCGTTGGACGCCGTGGCGACCTGGTCGATTTCGCGGAACTGCACCTGCATGCCTTCGCTGGTCTGGCGGGCAATCTCCGACGACTGATCGGCCGTGCCGCGGGCGTCGCTGATGCTTTGCTTGATCTGCGCGATGGTCGGTTGCAGCTTGTCGAGGAAGCGGTTGAACCAGCTCACCAGTTCGCCCAGTTCGTCCTGCTTGCTGTAGTGCAGGCGCTGAGTCAGGTCGCCGTCGCCGCTGGCAATCGCCTTGAGCATCTGGGCCACGCTATCGATCGGCCGGGTCACGCCGGATGCCGTGAGCCACATCAGCAGCAGGCCGAGCACACCGGCGATCACCGCCACCGACAAGGCCTTGATCGTGCCGCTTTGCTGGGCCTCGTCGAGCACTGTCTGCAGCTTCACCGAGTCGGCCAGCAGCACTTGTCCGGGCAAGTCGATCACTACGGCCCAGGCCTTGGCATCGGCAATCGGGCTGACCGGGTACACCGCACGGATCAGGTCGCCTTGCTGGAGAATCTTCGCTGCGCCGCTGCCGAGCAATTGCAGGATGTCCTTGCCATCCGCACCCAGGATGTCGCCGATGCTTTTGCCGACTTTCGTTGCATCGACGCTGTACGCCGCCATCACGCCGGTGCCGGAGACGATCAGCATGTGCCCGGCGTTGTTGAACAGATCGCGCTGGGAATCGACCGCCGCCGCTTGCAGGGCGTCGAGGGCGATGTCGACTCCGACCACGCCGATGGATTTGCCATCCACCAGCAGCGGTACGGAAATGGTGGTCATCAGCACTTCCTTGCCGCCGACAGTATCGGCGTACGGGTCGAGCAGGCAGGTGCGCTTGCTGTCCCGCGGGCAGGTGTACCAGACGTTGTACGGGGTACCGCTGAGGTTCAGGGTGGTCTTGGTCATGTCCTCTTCGACCATGATCGTGTTCAGCGACTCACCCCCGGCGCGGCTCCAGTATGTGGCGAAGCGTCCGGTCTCGTTGGATTGACGGGCGGCGTCACTGACGAACTCGCTGTCCTTGCCGTCCAGGCCGTTGGGTTCGAACGCCAGCCAGATGCCCAGCACTTTGCCGTTGCGTTCGAAGGCGGTTTTCAGGCTCTGGTTCAACTCTTCACGCAGCGCACCGGGCTCCAGCGAACGCTTGGCGGCGAGGTTGCGCATGTCCTGGATCTGGTCCGCCAGGGCCGTTACCACCGTCAGGGTTTCACCGAATGTCTTCTGCACCCGCACCGCTTGCTCGGCGGCCTTGGCCTGGAGCAGGTCCTGCACACTGGCGGTGAGCATTCTGCTGCTGGAATCACTGACCAGGTCATCGTTCTGATTGGTCTGGTAAATGTTCATGCCCACTATCAAGGCGACTACACCCAGCAGGCACAAACCGGACAGCAGGACGATTTTCAGACGGATGGACACTGAGTCGAACATAGGGCGAACTCGCGAATGGATGAAGTGTTGGCTGTGGGCCGTTGCGGCTCACTCGCTAAGTCCGTTTAGCGCCGATCAATGCACATCGGCGTGGCGTTGAGGTTACATAAGGGGCTACCCGACGAACGGTAGTGGTTGAACGTTTGCGCAGAAAAATGTGCCGAAAAGCGCTTTAAAACGATGAAAAGTCGCGGAGTTGTTCAGGTGGGTTCCGCTAGTGATTCCGGCCGTGACCAGATCCACAGATTGCCCAGCCCCATCCCGGCAATCGCCAGGTAGACCGGCCAACCGTGATCGAGCATCGCCAGCATCAGGCCGGCACATAACAGCATGCTGACAGTGGCGCTGATTTTCGCCCGGCGCGCGATGATCTTGCCGTTGCGCCAGTTATGGAGGATGGGGCCGAACAGCCGGTGGTTTTCCAGCCAGGCACTCAGGCGCGGCGAGCTTCGGGTCGCGGCCCAGGCGGCCAGCAGGATGAACTCGGTGGTGGGCAGGCCGGGAATGACGATGGCGATCAGGCCGATACCCAGGCTGACATAGGCTAGCAGGCCGAAGAGGAGGCGGGAGAGTCTGGAGGAGGCAGGCATGGGCTCAAGGCAACATGTGGGGCTGATCGAAATCTTACGGATTTGCTTCGTCTCTTGTAGGAGCGGGCTTGCTCGCGAAGAGGTCATCAGCCTCGACATCAACGTAGTCTGACCCACCGCTTTCGCGGGCAAGCCCGCTCCTACAAGGGGAACGCGTTGGGTCAGGCGGCTTCGGTGGCGTAAGCCTGCTCCAGCAACACCGTAAAACGGTTGAACGCGTCGATGGCGCCTTTTTCCACCTCGGCTTCTTCCCGGGCGCTGAACGCCAGGCCGTCCAGGGTTTTGACGAAGCTTTTCCAGCCTTCAGCGCGGCCGCCGGCCGGTTCGCCGAGGTGACGGGCGCCGAAGGTTTCGCTCAGGCCAAGGCCCACGGCACGCTTGATCAGGAAGGCTGCGCCAAGCTTCGAGCCTTCGGAAACGAAGAGCCAGCCCAGGGCTTCGGCCTTGGTCGGATTCTTCAGGGCACCGGCGACAGGTGCCGGCACGTCGGTGTCCAGGTCCGCGAGATCAGCCTTGGCCGCCTCGGCACGGCAGCGGGCCGGCAGGTCCGGGACGATGGCGGTCAGTTCGGCATCGTTGTACAGCGACACCAGTTCCGACTGGAACAGGTACTGCGCCACCACGAAGCGGGCGAAACTGGCCTGGGTTTCAAACGGAGCATGGGCCTTGACCAGGGCATCGAGCTTGCTGTGCGGCTCGTTGGTGATCTGGTTCAAACGTTGCGAACGCAGGTTGGGGCGTTGTTCGGTAGCCTGGGTAGTCATGGCAATTCCTTGGAGAAAGAAGAGGCGCTTGGTAACGAGACGAACAAGCAGGCGCCTGACAGTAAAAAATCCTCGCCGGACGGCTCCAATTAACCGTCCGACGGGATAACCGAATCAGATATCCCAGATCAGGTTGACCGCAAAGTTGCGACCCGGCTGGGTCAGGCGGTCGAGGTTGGCCGGTTGGGTCACCGCGGCTTCGCCGACGCTGTCGAAGCCGCGCACGTCATCCCACAGCCAGTATTTCTTGTCGGTCAGGTTGTAGACGCCGCCACTGACGGTCACGTCGTCGGTCACCTTGTAGAACGCGCTCAGGTCCAGAATGCCGAAGCCCGGGGTCTTGAACTGGGTGCTGGTGCCGTCCGGGGTTTTGAAGCTGGTGCTGTCGACGCGGTCCTGCTTCTTCACCAGGGTCCAACTGAGCAGACCGCCGTAGGTGTCCTGGTCATAACCGAGTCCGAACACACCGGTCAGCGGGTTGACGCTGTTGAGCGGCTCGCCGTTGTCGTCGTTGCGACCGTAGGCATAAGCCACCGAGCCCCGGGTGTAGAGGCCTTGCGGCGCGCCGAAGGCGTCGAGGTTCAGGTGTCCCTTGACCTCGGCACCCTTGATGGTGGCGTGTTTGATGTTGTTGCTCTTGAATGTGGTCTCGGTGTAGCCCGGAGTGATGGCGTTCTCGTTAATGAAGTCGCGGTATTTGTTGTAGAACACCGCCACATCAAACGAGCCTTGCTCGAAGTTGCCGCGCAAACCCGTCTCATAGCTTTTGCTCTTTTCCGGTTCGAGGTCCGGATTAGGCGCGACCCGATAGCCGCCGGCGATGTTTTCGAAACGACCATACAACGCCTTGGCGGTCGGGGTGCGGAAGCCTTCGGCGTATTGGCCGTACCAGGTGTAGTGGTCGTCGAAGCTGTAAGTGGTGCCGAATTTCGGCGACAGGCGATGCCAGGTTTTGGTTTTGTCGCTCACTTCGCCGTTGCGGCTCTGGTCGGCGGTGGCCAGGAACTCTTCGGTGATGTGCGGCTTGAGCTCGGTGTAGTCATAGCGTGCACCGGGCAGGAAGGTCCAGTTACCCCAGCTGATCTGATCCTGGGCGAACAGGCTGTAGCTGTCGATGGTCGGGTCCGGGAAGTCACTGGCGGGTTTCAGCGTATCGGTCGCGCTAGGGGCGCCGATGACCCGGCAGGTGCCGGCCACGGTCAGGCAAGAGCCAGTGCCGGTACGCAGACCGGTGACTTTGTCCTGCTTGATGGTGGTGCCATAGGTGACGAGGTGATCGGTGTCGGCGATGGCAAACGACTTGTCAGCCTGGGCGTCGAATATCCATTGGCGATCCTTGAAGGTGGTATCGCGGTTACGCAGCACGGTCCGTGACGGCGGCGCGTAGATTTCCTCGGTGCTCTGGTCGGTCTTGGCGATCTGGTAGTTCAGCGTCCACTTGATGTTGTCGGCCAGTGCGCTGTCCAGACCGAAGCTGTGTTCCAGGCCAAAGCGTTCGCGGGTGATCGTGTCGTTACCGGTACGGGACTTATAGAAGCCCATACCGCGTCCGGCATTGAACGGGCCGCCCACGGCGCTCAATTGGTTGGTATCGCGGTCGGCCTTGTAATGCTCGTAGGTCAGGCCAAAACGTGCGTCGTCAGCGTAATCCCAGCCCAGTTTGGCCAGCACGCTGGTGGTGCGCGCATCCTCAGGGTTGGCTTCAGTGCGATTCAGGCCAGTGCCGCCGGTTTCGCCAAAGGACTCTGTCTCATGACCGTTGCGCTGACTGAGGTGCAACAGGCCATCGAACTCGCCGGTACGGCCGGCGACGGTGCCGGAGGTCAGCCAGCTGTCGTCGGCGGAGTTGTAGCCGGTTTTCAGGCGCGCGCCGACATCCTTGCCCGGTTTGATGATGTCGTCCGGGTCCAGCGTGTAGTAGCTGACCGCACCGCCAATGGCGTTGCTGCCATACAGCACCGACGCCGGGCCCCGGAGGATTTCCACACGCTTGACGATTTCCGGGTCGACATAGTTGCGGTTGGTCTGGGCATACGGGCCGTTGAAGAAACCGTCGGGCACCTGCACGCCATCGACCTGCGTCAGCACGCGGTCGCCATCGATGCCGCGAATGTTGTAGCCCGTGATGCCTGCGCGTTGGCCTGTGCCACCCACCGAAACACCCGGCTCGTAACGCACCAGTTCTTTGATGGTATTGACGTTGTTGCGGTCCAGATCTTCGCGCGTATAAACAGAGACCGTGCTCGGCACACTGTTCACATCCTGTTCGTTACGGGTGGCACTGATAGTCACCTGTTGCAGGTTGAGCGTGCTGCTGGCGCTGCGTTTTTCCAGGACGATGCTGTTATTGCCCAGTTTGCGATAGCTCAGGTTGGTCCCCACCAACAGGCGATCCAGGGCTTTCTCCGCCGACAGCGAACCACGGACGCCCGGCGAGGCCACACCTTGTGCCAGCTCCGACGACACACCGACCTGCCAGCCCGTCACGGCGGTAAAGGCATTGAGTGCCGACACCAGTGACTGCTGGGGAATGGCGAACGAGTAGTCGCCCATTTTGTGCGTCGACTGCTCGGGGGCGGTGGCGGCCATGAGCGGTGCAGCACCGGCCATCAGGATGGCGGCGGTCAGCAGCGACAGCACGCGGGAGGGTGAAGAGGCTGGACGGGTAAGGCAAGAGGACATCGATAGCGCTCCGTGTCGCACGAATCTTTATAGGTGCTGATTGGCATGGTGAGATGCGAATCAATTGCATTGGCTATAACGAGACGTACGGGATTCGGCTATCGAGTAAAAATAATTCTCATTCAGTTCAATATGACCAGCGCCGGGAATTCCTGGAGCCGTGCCGAGGTGATGTGGGCCAGGGAGCGAATCACGTCCAGCGGCTGATCGAGACGATAGTTTCCGGTCACGGCGACATCGGCCAGTTGTTCGTTGTTGTTGATGATCCAGCCCGGGTAGTAGCGGCGAAGTTCTGCCAGCACCTGGTTCAACGGGCAGTTTTCGAACACCAGTCGTCCCTGGATCCACGCAAGGTCAGTGGCGGCATCCAGCCTGGCCGGGCGATCGAAGCCGTTGGGGCCGATGCGTATGCTTTCCCCTGCGGACAAGTGCACCCGTGCATCGTCACGGGTGGCACGCAAGTCGACGTCGCCGCGCTGTACCCGCACCTGCGCCACGCCGTCGAGGTAGCGCACGGCAAATGCGGTATCGCGAACGCTGGCCGTGACTGGGCCTGCGTCGATTTCCAGTGGTTGGCTGCGATTGGCCTGCACTTCGAAAAACGCTTCGCCCTGATACAGACGGGCAACACGTTGCTGGTCGTTGATGGTGCTTGAGAACGCCGAATTGGTATTGAGCAGGACCTTGGAGCCGTCCTCCAGTTGCAGGTGCTGGCGCTCGCCGACCACGGTCAGGTGATCGGCCTGCAGGCGCATCGGCAAGTTGCTGAAACTGAACAGCCCGAGCAGCAGCACAGCGGCGGTGGCCAATGGTTTCCGGTGCGGACGCAGACGGGCGAGAACCGTGACTTTCGCCGGACGCGCGGCCAGGCTTTGCGCGCATTGCGCCACTTGCGGGCCGTCCCAGATCGCCTGGGCCTTGGCGAACGCCTGGGCATTCAACGGATCGGCCTCAAGCCATGCCTGGAATTGGCGGGTCTGCTCCTCGTCGGGACTGCCGAGCACGATCAGCCAGTCCAGGGCCTGGTCCATCGCGCTTGCGGGATCCTGCGCCGGCGAAGGCTCAGGGGAGCGGTGGTTGTCCGTCACGGTGTGTCCTCGGCAGGGGCTTCTGAAGAGCAGTTTCAAGCTACAAGCGACAAGCTGCAAGCTCGGTTCGGAGTTTGTCTTACCGCTTATGGCTTGCCGCTGCTGTCATTTCTTTCAGCAACCCCGATGCAGATCGACATGATCAATTTGAGTTCTTTCTGCACGGTACTGAGGGACACGTTCAGCTCGGCGGCGATTTCCTGGTAGCTGTGCCCGTGCAAGCGGCTGAGGATGAAAATCCGCTGTTGGCGGGCGCTGAGTTCACTGAGGCTCACGTTCAGGCGCTCCAGCAATTGTTCGGCATGGGCGGCGTCTTCGGCGCTGCTGGTGGGGGCGGCAACGCTGTGCACCACCTCCGGCGGCACGTCATCGACCATGGTGCGCGAATGGATGCGCCGCGCGCGCAAATGGTCCAGCGCCAGGTTGCGCGCCGTCTGGAAGACAAAGGGCTCAAGATGATCGATGGCCCGTTCGCTCAATGCACGGGTCACCCGCAGGTAGGTTTCCTGCAAGAGGTCTTCAGCGGTGCTGTGATTGTTGACCATCCGTTCCAGCGTGCGCAGCAGGGAGGTGCGCTGGGTGAGGAAAACGTGGTTGAAGCGCGACTGACTCACGGGAGGACCTGATCCATTTCGAGTTAATGATAATGCTTATCATCCACTCGAGTGGTCAAGGACTGATTTGTTAAGGTTTAAGCACGACCCTGCAAATAGCTCGCGTAATCGGGTATTCGATGGGTGTGCGCCTGATCCATCAGCGGGCTGCTGAGCAGGTAGTCGGCGCTGCACTCGTTGCAGGCCACCGGGATGTTCCACACTGCGGCGACCCGCAGCAACGCCTTGATGTCCGGGTCGTGGGGCTGGGGTTCGAACGGGTCCCAGAAAAACACCAGCATATCGACCCGCTGCTCGGCGATTTGCGCACCGAGCTGTTGGTCGCCGCCCAGTGGCCCGCTGATCATGCTTTGCACCGGCAGGGGGAGACGTTGTTGCAACAACAACCCCGTGGTGCCGGTGGCGACCAGATCATGTTGGGCCAGCTTGTCTTTTTGCCGTTCGGCCCAGTCCAGCAAGAACACCTTGCAGTGGTCATGGGCGACCAGGGCAATACGCTTGCGCGCCGCCAGGGTCTTTTGCGTAAAGGTGATGCCGATCATCGATGGCTACTCCAGAAATGACACGCAACCTGTAGGAGCGAGCTTGCTCGCGATGGTCGTTAACGATGACAAGGGGTGCCTGAATGAACGCGGGGCCCTTACATCCATCGCGAGCAAGCTCGCTCCTACAAGCGAAGGTAATCTCGAGGGCGCCTTCGCTGGCAAGCCAGCTCCTACAGAATTGGGTGCGACAGCGGCTTATTCAGCGTTGCACAGCGCCAGGCAGTTATCGAGCATGCGGTTGGAGAAGCCCCACTCGTTGTCATACCACGCCAGTACCTTGAGCAACTTGCCGCTGGACTTGGTGTGGTTGGCGTCGAAGATCGACGACAGCGGGTTGTGGTTGAAGTCGCTGGAGACCAGCGGCAGGGTGTTGTAGCCAAGGATCTTCGAGTGCTGGCTGGCTTCTTTCATCAGCGCATTGACCTCATCGGCCGACGCTTCGCGCTTGAGCTGCACCGTCAGGTCCACCAGCGACACATTGATCACCGGTACGCGCACCGACATGCCGGTCAATTTGCCCGCCAGTTCCGGCAACACCAGGCCGACGGCTTCGGCGGCACCGGTCTTGCTCGGGATCATGTTCTGGGTGGCCGAACGAGCGCGGTACGGATCGACGTGATAGACGTCGGTCAGGTGCTGGTCGTTGGTATAGGCGTGAATGGTGGTCATCAGGCCGCTTTCGATGCCCAGCTCGCGGTGCAGCACCTGGGCCACCGGGGCCAGGCAGTTGGTGGTGCACGACGCGTTGGAAATGATCTGGTGCGACTGGCGCAGAATGTCGTGGTTCACCCCGTAAACGACGGTGGCGTCGGCGCCTTTGGCCGGTGCAGAGATAATCACTTTGCGCGCGCCCGCCGTAATATGCGCGGCGGCTTTGGCCCGGTCGGTGAACAGACCGGTGCATTCGAACACCACATCAATTTTTTCCGCGGCCCAGGGCAGATCGGCCGGGTTGCGGATGGCGCTGACCGAAATGCGGTCGCCGTTGACCGTCAGGCTCTCCTGGTCGTGCTGGACATCGGCATCGAATGTGCCGTGAACGGTGTCGTACTTGAGCAGATGAGCATTGATCGCGCTGTCGCCCAGGTCGTTGATGGCGACGATCTGCAGATCCTGACGGTAGCCCTGGGTATAGAGTGCACGCAGGACGTTACGGCCGATGCGGCCAAAACCATTGATTGCGATTCGAAGAGTCATAGTGCGGCGCTACCGTCGTTTTGTTGTTGGAATTACAAGATTATTCGCAAAAAAATAGAAAACAAGCCTTTTTAATGGCAATATTTTGTTCAATCTACAACGAGTGACCTGAATCAACTGGTCCGAATGGTCAATTAAACCGTCTGTCATCCCATCGACACCGGCCTTTGATCAGCATAGACAATCAGGTCGCCACATCCGTTAGCCTGGAGTTCTACACATGCATCCCCGCGTCCTTGAGGTCACTGAACGGCTTATCGCCCGCAGCCGCGCCACGCGTGAGGCTTACCTTGCATTGATCCGCGGTGCGGCCAGCGACGGTCCGATGCGCGGCAAGCTGCAATGCGCCAACTTCGCCCATGGCGTGGCCGGTTGCGGCAGCGACGACAAGCACAGCCTGCGGATGATGAACGCCGCGAACATCGCGATAGTTTCGTCATATAACGACATGCTCTCGGCGCACCAGCCGTACGAAGTCTTCCCGGAGATGATCAAAAAGGCCCTGCGCGAGATTGGCTCCGTCGGCCAGTTCGCCGGTGGCACACCGGCCATGTGCGATGGCGTGACCCAGGGCGAGCCGGGCATGGAATTGAGCCTGCCGAGTCGCGAAGTGATCGCGTTGTCCACGGCCGTGGCGCTGTCCCACAACATGTTCGACGGCGCGCTGCTGCTCGGCATCTGCGACAAGATCGTGCCGGGCCTGATGATGGGCGCGCTGCGCTTCGGCCATCTGCCGATGATCTTCGTGCCGGGCGGGCCGATGGTGTCGGGCATTTCCAACAAGCAGAAAGCCGATGTGCGCCAGAAGTACGCCGAAGGCAAGGCGACCCGCGAAGAGCTGCTGGAATCGGAAATGAAGTCCTACCACAGCCCTGGCACCTGCACCTTCTACGGCACCGCCAACACCAACCAGTTGCTGATGGAAGTCATGGGCCTGCACCTGCCGGGCGCGTCCTTCGTCAACCCGAACACGCCGTTGCGCGATGCCTTGACCCGCGAAGCCGCGCACCAGGTCACACGCCTGACCAAACAGAACGGCAACTTCATGCCGATTGGCGAAATCGTCGACGAGCGTTCGCTGGTCAACTCCATCGTGGCGCTGCACGCCACGGGCGGCTCGACCAACCACACCTTGCACATGCCGGCCATCGCCATGGCGGCGGGCATTCAATTGACCTGGCAGGACATGGCCGACCTTTCCGAAGTCGTGCCGACCCTGAGCCACGTCTACCCGAACGGCAAAGCCGACATCAACCACTTCCAGGCCGCGGGCGGCATGTCGTTCCTGATCCGTGAACTGCTGGAAGCCGGGTTGCTCCACGAAAACGTCAACACCGTGATGGGCCACGGCCTGAGCCGCTACACCCAGGAGCCGTTCCTCGACAACGGCCAGCTGGTGTGGCGCGAAGGCGTGACCGACAGCCTCGATGAAAGCATCCTGCGTCCGGTTGCCCGCGCATTTTCGCCGGAAGGTGGCCTGCGGGTGATGGAAGGCAACCTCGGTCGCGGTGTGATGAAAGTCTCAGCCGTAGCCGTGGAAAACCAGATCGTCGAAGCGCCAGCCATGGTGTTCCAGGATCAGCAGGACCTGGCCGATGCCTTCAAGGCCGGTTTGCTGGAGAAGGATTTTGTCGCGGTGATGCGCTTCCAGGGGCCGCGCTCCAACGGCATGCCGGAGCTGCACAAGATGACACCGTTCCTCGGTGTGTTACAGGACCGCGGCTTCAAGGTGGCGCTGGTGACCGACGGACGCATGTCCGGTGCGTCGGGGAAAATTCCAGCGGCCATTCATGTCAGCCCCGAAGCCTATGTAGGTGGCGCTTTGGCGCGGGTGCAAGAGGGCGATATCATCCGCGTCGATGGCGTCAAAGGCACCCTGGAGCTTAAGGTGGACGCCGAAGAATTCGCAGCGCGCACGCCGGCCAAGGGCCTGTTGGGCAACAACATCGGCACCGGTCGCGAGCTGTTCGGTTTCATGCGCATGGCCTTCAGCTCGGCGGAGCAGGGCGCCAGCGCCTTCACTTCTGCCCTGGAGACGCTTAATTGAAACTGGCTTTGGTCGGTGACATCGGTGGGACCAACGCACGTTTCGCGTTGTGGAAAAACCAGCAGCTGGAATCGGTCCAGGTGCTGGCGACGGCCGACCATGACAGCCCGGAAGAGGCCATCAGCCTCTACCTGAGCGGGCTGGGCCTGGCGCCGGGCTCGATCGGTTCGGTGTGCCTGTCGGTGGCCGGCCCCGTCAGTGGCGACGAATTCAAATTCACCAACAATCACTGGCGCCTGAGCCGCAAGGGCTTTTGCCAGACCTTGCAGGTCGAGCAACTGTTGCTGGTCAACGACTTCTCGGCCATGGCCCTGGGCATGACCCGTTTGCAACCCGGTGAATTCCGCGTGGTCTGCGAGGGCACGCCGGAGCCGTTGCGCCCGGCGGTGGTGATTGGCCCGGGCACCGGCCTGGGGGTCGGCACCTTGCTCGATTTGGGTGAGGGCCGGTTCGCCGCGTTGCCGGGGGAGGGCGGTCACGTCGACCTGCCGTTGAGCAGCCCGCGTGAAACCCAACTCTGGCAGCACATCTACAGCGAAATCGGCCACGTCAGTGCTGAAACCGCGTTGAGCGGCGGCGGCTTGCCGCGCGTCTATCGGGCGATCTGCGCGGTGGACGGGCATACGCCGGTGCTCGACACGCCGGAAGCCATCACCGCTGCCGGGCTGGCGGGCGACCCGATTGCCGTGGAAGTGCTTGAACAGTTCTGCTGCTGGCTCGGTCGCGTGGCCGGCAACAACGTGCTGACCTCCGGTGGACGCGCTGGCGTGTACATCGTTGGCGGGGTGATTCCACGCTTTGCCGACTTCTTCCTGCAGAGCGGGTTCGCCCGGTGCTTCGCCGACAAGGGTTGCATGAGCGACTACTTCAAGGGGATTCCGGTGTGGCTGGTGACGGCGCCGTATTCCGGACTTGTTGGTGCGGGAGTGGCGCTGGAGCAGGCTTGAGACCGTGGCGCCTTCATCGCTGGCAAGCCAGCTCCTGCAGGTTATTGGTGTTCTTGCGTTCGGCACGAACCCTGTAGGAGCTGGCTTGCCAGCGATAGCGCCCGAACAGACAGCAAATATCCAAAGTTCATCAGGCATAATCCGCCCAATTCAAACAACAAGGACGCCTTCCCGTGAGCTCAGTCAACAAGTCGATTTTATTGGTCGACGACGATCAAGAGATACGCGAGTTGCTGGACACCTACCTGACCCGCGCCGGTTTCCAGGTACGTACCACGCCCGACGGCGCCGGTTTTCGCCAGGCGCTGAACGAGGCGCCGAGCGATCTGGTGATCCTTGATGTGATGCTGCCCGACGAAGACGGCTTCAGCCTGTGCCGCTGGATTCGCCAGCATCCACGCCAGGCGCAGGTGCCGATCATCATGCTCACCGCCAGTTCCGACGAAGCCGACCGCGTCATCGGCCTGGAACTGGGCGCCGACGATTATCTGGGTAAACCGTTCAGCCCACGGGAGTTGCAGGCGCGGATCAAGGCGTTGCTGCGCCGTGCGCAGTTCGGTCAGGAACGTAACGGTGGCGAGGTGCTGGCCTTCGATGACTGGCGTCTGGACATGGTCAGCCATCGGTTGTTTCACATCGATGGCGAAGAGGTGATTCTCTCGGGCGCCGACTTCGCACTGCTGAAACTGTTCCTCGATCACCCGCAGGAAATCCTCGACCGCGACACCATCGGCAACGCCACCCGTGGACGGGACCTGATGCCCCTCGATCGCATTGTCGACATGGCGGTCAGTCGGCTGCGCCAGCGTCTGCGCGACACCGAAAAACCACCACGGCTGATCCGTACCGTGCGCGGCAGTGGCTACCAATTGGCAGCCACTGTGGTTGCCAGCAATGGTCACTAAGCTATTGCGCAAGCTCGCGGCCAAGGTACCGATGCCGCGTTCGCTGCTCGGGCGGATGTTGCTGTTGACCTTGCTGGCCGTGTTGTTCGCCCAGACGTTGTCGAGTGTGATCTGGGTCTCGCAACTGCGCGCCACGCAGCTCGAGGGCCTGGTCACCAGCGCCCGCAGCCTGGCCCATTCGATGACGGCCAGTGTCAGTTACTTCCGTTCGTTGCCGGTGGCGTTTCGGCCCCTGGTGCTCGATCAGTTGCGCAGCATGGGCGGCACCCGGTTCGTGGTGACGCTCAATGACAAACCCCTGGGCATGGAAGTGCTGCCCATCACCCCGCGCAAAGAGGCGGTGCTCAAAGCCGTGGACGAGGTGCTGCGCCAGTCCCTCGGCCAGGACACGGACATCTCGGTGACCTTCGTCAGCCCGGAAGACCTGCGCATCTTCAATGGCGGCCTGAAGCTCGATGAGTTGCCACGTTCATGGGCGCACTACGCGCTGACGCTGGAACCGGTGAATCCTCCGGTGCTGGTCACGCAGATCCAGATGGCACCGGGCGAATGGCTGTACATCGCCTCGCTGCTGCCCGAGCCCTACACCAGTCTTGAAGAGCAGGGCCTGCCGGCGCAGCAGGTGTGGTTCATCGTCCTGACCAGCAGCTTTTTGCTGTTGTTCATCGGCCTGCTGGTGCACTGGCAGAGTCGTCCGCTCAAGCGTCTGGCGCGGGCGGCGCGGGATTTGTCGTTGGGGGCTGACGTGGAACCGGTGGCCGAGGGCGGCGGCAGTGAAGTGGTTGAAGTCGGCCGTGCCTTCAACACCATGCGCGAGCGCATCAGCCGCTACTTGACCGAGCGCAGCCAGTTGTTCAGTGCGATTTCCCACGACTTGCGCACGCCGATCACCCGCCTGCGCCTGAGGGTTGAATTGCTCGAAGACGAAACGCTGCAAGCCAAGTTCGGCCGCGATCTGGATGAGCTGGAGCTGCTGGTCAAGGGCGCGCTGCAATGCGTGAAGGACACCGACATCCACGAAAACATCGAGCAGGTGGATCTCAATCACGTGCTCGACTGTCTGGTGGAACCGTATCTGGCACCGAACGGCAACGGTCGCGTGACCCAGCAGGGACGGGCGCTGGCGGCGTATCCGGGGAAACCGCTGGCGCTCAAGCGCTGCATCGGCAACCTGATCGACAACGCGTTGAAATACGGGCAGAACGCACACTTGCACATCGATGACGATGAAAGTGCATTCATTCTGCATGTCGATGATGAGGGGCCGGGCGTGCCGGAGCAGCGGCTGGAGCAGGTGTTCGAACCGCACTTCCGCCTGGCCGGGCAGCAGCAGGGGTATGGGTTGGGACTGGGGATTGCCCGCAACATTGCCCATAGTCATGGTGGTGAGGTCAGCTTGCAGAACCTGCGTGAGGGCGGGTTAAGGGTGACGTTGCAGTTGCCGCGCTCAATCGACTGACGCACCCGTCCCTGTAGGAGCTGGCTTGCCGGCGATGGCGTATTCAAGAATGTCATCGCTGGCAAGCCAGCTCCTACAGTTGTCATTGTCACAATCCAGTGACATAACCCACCCCCTTCGTTACAAGCCTGCCTTCGTCCGTTGTTTATGCTGCCCAGCAGTCATAACAACAAAAAAGGTACGTCATGGACACCTTCCAACCTGCTTTCAGCAGTTGGCTGAATGCACCTGCCCATCAGCAATGGCTCGCCGCCGAAGGCTTGCGCCTGCTGGCGTTTGCCAAGGCTTCGAGGCTCCCCGAAGGCTTCGGCAACCTCGATGAAAAAGGTCGGCTCCCGGCCAATGCGCAAGCCTGGACCATGAACACAGCGCGCATGACCCACAGCTTCGCCATGGCCCATATCCAGGGGCTGCCGGGTTTTGCCGAGCTGGTGGATCACGGTGTCGCGGCACTGCGCGGGCCACTGCGTGATGCGCTTCACGGCGGCTGGTTCGCGGCTGCCGAACATCGCGATGGCAACACCGACAAGAACGCCTACCTGCATGCCTTCGTCGCGCTGGCCGCAAGTTCTGCGGTGGTCGCGCAGCGTCCCGGTGCGCAAGCCTTGCTCGATGATGCCGTCGACATCATCGACACGAACTTCTGGAGCGAGGAGGAGGGCGCCATGCGCGAATCCTTCAACCGCGACTGGAGCGAAGAGGAGGCGTACCGGGGCGCCAACAGCAACATGCACGCCACCGAAGCTTTCCTCGCCCTGGCCGATGTCACCGATGACAACCGTTGGCTCAGTCGTGCCCAACGGATTGTCGAGCGCGTAATTCATGGCCACGCCGCCGCCAACGATTACCTGGTGATCGAGCATTTCGATCGCGCCTGGCAGCCGCTGCATGACTACAACCGCGACAATCCGGCCGACGGCTTCCGCCCCTACGGCACCACCCCGGGCCACGGTTTCGAGTGGGCGCGGCTGTTGCTGCATCTCGAAGCTTCGCGGGTCAGAGCGGGGATGCTCACGCCGGGCTGGCTGCTCACCGACGCGCAAAAACTGTTCGAGAAGAATTGCCTCCATGGCTGGAACATCGATGGCGCGCCGGGGATTGTCTACACCCTGGACTGGGGCAACAAAGCGGTGGTCCGCCATCGCCTGCACTGGACCCATTGCGAAGCCAGCGCCGCTGCAAGCGCACTACTCAAGCGCACCGGTGATGAGCAATACGAACGCTGGTACCGACTGTTCTGGGAATTCTGTGACAGTCATTTCATCGACCGCTGTGATGGCAGCTGGTATCACGAACTCGATCCGCAAAACCGCCCGAGTGCCGATATCTGGCCCGGCAAGCCGGACCTTTACCACGCCTGGCAAGCCGTGCTGATTCCGCGCCTGGCGCTGGCGCCGAGCATGGCCACGGCGCTGGCGCAGTTGTCCCAGAGCGGTTCTATGTAACCATGCGGTGACATTCGCGCATCCCTTCGTTACCTGCGAGGGGATATCCCCTGTTTAGAATCTTATGCAGCGCAAGCAACAGACTTGCATGCATAACAACAAGAAAGGTGCTCCTAGATGAATGCGATCTCTCGCCTCGCTACTGTCATTTCTCTCGCTTCCCTGTCTGCGCTCCCCCTGAGTGTCCTCGCTGCCGAATCCAAAGGTTCCGTTGAAGTCGTTCATTGGTGGACTTCCGGTGGTGAAAAAGCAGCGGTCGATGTCCTGAAGGCTCAAGTCGAAAAAGACGGCTTCACCTGGAAGGACGGCGCAGTCGCCGGTGGTGGCGGTTCCACGGCCATGACCGTACTCAAAAGTCGCGCCGTAGCCGGCAACCCACCGGGCGTTGCCCAGATCAAAGGCCCGGACATCCAGGAGTGGGGCAGCACTGGCCTGCTCAGCACCGACGCGTTGAAAGACGTTTCCAAGGCGGAAAACTGGGATGGCCTGCTGTCGAAGAAAGTCTCCGACACCGTCAAATACGAAGGCGATTACGTGGCCGTGCCGGTGAACATCCACCGCGTCAACTGGCTGTGGATCAACCCGCAAGTGTTCAAGAAAGCCGGGATCGAAAAAGCCCCGACGACCCTCGAAGAATTCTATGCCGCCGGCGACAAACTCAAGGCCGCAGGCTTCATCGCGCTCGCCCACGGCGGTCAGCCTTGGCAGGACAGCACCGTGTTTGAAGACGTGGTGCTCTCGGTCATGGGCGCCGACGGTTACAAGAAAGCCCTGGTCGACCTGGACCAGAAAACCCTGTCCGGCCCGGAGATGACCCAGTCGTTTGCCCAGCTGAAAAAGATCACCGGCTACATGGACCCGAACCGCGCCGGTCGTGACTGGAACATCGCCGCCGCCGACGTCATCAATGGCAAGGCCGGTATGCAGATGATGGGCGACTGGGCGAAAAGCGAATGGACTGCGGCGAAGAAAGTCGCGGGCAAGGATTACCAGTGCGTAGCGTTCCCGGGCACCGAAAAAGCCTTCACCTACAACATCGACTCGATGGCGGTGTTCAAGCTCAAAGCTGATCGCAAGGGCGACATCGCTGCCCAGCAAGACCTGGCCAAAGTCGCATTGGGTACCGACTTCCAGAAAGTCTTCAGCATGAACAAGGGTTCGATCCCGGTGCGTAACGACATGCTGAACGAAATGGACAAGCTCGGCTTCGACGAGTGTGCCCAGAAGTCGGCGAAGGACTTCATTGCGGACGACAAGACCGGCGGCCTGCAACCGAGCATGGCGCACAACATGGCCACCTCCCTGGCCGTACAGGGCGCGATCTTCGACGTGGTCACCAACTTCATGAACGACAAGAACGCTGACCCGGCCAAGGCCAGCGCCCAACTGGCCTCGGCTGTCAAAGCGGCCCAGTAATCCCTGAGCCGCAGGTACACCTGCGGCCTCATTCGACGCGCTCTCCTGTAGGAGCCGGCTTGCCGGCGATGGCGGTGTGCCTGACACACCGCAGTGCCTGGTTCGTTGGCAAGCCAGCTCCTACAGGTGGTTCTTCAATTCTCAACTGGATTATCCCGATGAGCTCTGTGGCGGTTTTCAGCAAAGCCTCACCGTTCGATGCGCTGCAACGCTGGCTACCCAAGTTGGTACTCGCGCCGAGCATGCTGATCGTGCTGGTTGGCTTTTACGGTTACATCATCTGGACGTTCATTCTGTCCTTCACCAACTCCAGCTTCATGCCGAGCTACAAGTGGGTCGGCCTGCAGCAATACATGCGCCTGATGGACAACGACCGCTGGTGGGTCGCGAGCAAGAACCTCGCGGTCTTTGGTGGCATGTTCATCGGCATCAGCCTGGTGCTGGGCGTGTTCCTCGCCGTGCTGCTGGACCAGCGCATTCGCAAGGAAGGCTTCATCCGCACCATCTACCTGTACCCGATGGCGCTGTCGATGATCGTCACCGGTACCGCGTGGAAATGGCTGCTCAACCCGGGCCTGGGCCTGGACAAGATGCTGCGTGACTGGGGCTGGGAAGGCTTGCGTCTCGACTGGCTGGTGGATCAGGATCGCGTCGTCTACTGCCTGGTGATCGCCGCCGTGTGGCAAGCCTCCGGGTTTGTCATGGCGATGTTCCTTGCCGGCCTGCGCGGCGTCGATCAATCGATCATCCGAGCCGCGCAAGTCGACGGGGCGAGCCTGCCGACCATCTACCTGAAGATCGTGCTGCCGAGCCTGCGCCCGGTGTTCTTCAGTGCCTTCATGATCCTCGCGCACATCGCGATCAAGAGCTTCGACCTGGTCGCGGCGATGACCGCGGGCGGTCCGGGTTACTCCTCCGACCTGCCGGCGATGTTCATGTATTCCTTCACCTTCAGCCGTGGCCAGATGGGCATCGGTTCGGCCAGCGCCATGCTGATGCTCGGCGCCGTGCTGACCATCCTCGTGCCGTACCTGTACTCCGAGCTGCGAGGCAAACGCCATGACTAATCAACTCGGCAAACCAACCCTGAGCTTCAGCCGCATTGCGATCTACGCCACCTTGTTGCTGGCGGCGGCGGTGTACCTGATCCCGCTGGTGGTGATGCTGCTGACCAGCTTTAAATCCCCGGAAGACATCCGTACCGGCAACCTGCTGAGCTGGCCGACCGTGATTGACGGCATCGGCTGGATCAAGGCCTGGGACGTGGTCGGCGGCTACTTCTGGAACTCGGTGAAAATCACCGTGCCGGCGGTGCTGATCTCCACCTTCGTCGGGGCCATGAACGGCTACGTGCTGTCGATGTGGCGCTTCCGTGGTTCGCAGCTGTTCTTTGGCCTGCTGCTGTTCGGCTGCTTCCTGCCGTTCCAGACCGTGCTGCTGCCGGCCTCGTTCACCCTCGGCAAGTTCGGCCTGGCCAACACCACCTCGGGTCTTGTGCTGGTGCACGTGGTCTACGGCCTGGCGTTCACCACGCTGTTCTTCCGCAACTACTACGTGAGCATTCCGGATGCGCTGGTCAAGGCCGCGCGGCTCGATGGCGCAGGCTTCTTCACGATCTTCCTGAAGATCCTGTTGCCGATGTCGATCCCGATCGTGATGGTCTGCCTGATCTGGCAGTTCACCCAGATCTGGAACGACTTCCTGTTCGGCGTGGTGTTCGCCAGTGGCGATGCCCAGCCAATTACCGTGGCCCTGAACAACCTGGTCAACACCAGCACCGGGGTCAAGGAATACAACGTTGATATGGCCGCCGCGATGATCGCCGGGCTGCCGACACTGCTGGTCTACATATTCGCTGGCAAGTATTTCCTGCGTGGGCTGACGTCCGGCGCGGTCAAGGGGTAAAGACATGGCAACTCTCGAATTACGCAACGTCAACAAGACCTACGGCGCCGGTTTGCCGGACACCCTGAAAAACATCGAACTGAAGATCGATGACGGTGAGTTCCTGATCCTGGTCGGCCCGTCGGGCTGCGGCAAATCCACCTTGATGAACTGCATCGCGGGCCTTGAAACCATCAGCGGCGGCGCGATTCTGGTGGACGACGCCGACATCAGCGGCATGAGCCCCAAGGATCGCGACATCGCCATGGTGTTCCAGTCCTACGCGCTGTACCCGACCATGAGCGTTCGCGACAACATCGCGTTCGGCCTGAAGATCCGCAAAATGCCGACCGCGGAAATCGACGAAGAAGTCGCCCGCGTCTCCAAGCTGTTGCAGATCGAACACCTGCTCAGCCGCAAGCCCGGTCAACTCTCCGGTGGCCAGCAACAGCGCGTGGCGATGGGCCGTGCCCTGGCACGGCGGCCGAAGATTTATCTGTTCGACGAGCCGCTGTCCAACCTCGACGCCAAGCTGCGGGTCGAGATGCGCACCGAAATGAAACTGATGCACCAGCGCCTGAAGACCACCACGGTCTATGTGACCCACGACCAGATCGAGGCCATGACCCTGGGTGACAAGGTGGCGGTGATGAAGGACGGGATCATCCAGCAGTTCGGCACGCCGAAGGACATCTACAACAACCCGGCCAACCTGTTCGTGGCGAGCTTCATCGGCTCGCCGCCGATGAACTTCATCCCGCTGCGCTTGCAGCGCAAGGACGGTCGCCTGCTGGCGCTGCTCGACAGTGGCCAGGCCCGTTGCGAATTGCCGCTGGGTATGCAGGACGCCGGTCTTGAGGACCGCGAAGTGATCCTCGGCATGCGCCCTGAGCAGATCGTTCTGGCCAACGGCGAGGCGAACGGTTTGCCGACCATTCGCGCCGAAGTCCAGGTCACCGAACCGACCGGGCCGGACACCCTGGTCTTCGTCAATCTCAACGACACCAAGGTCTGCTGCCGCATGGCGCCGGACGTGGCGCCGGCGGTGGGCGAGACCCTGACCCTGCAATTCGATCCTTCGAAAGTGCTGCTGTTCGATGCCAAGAGCGGGGAGCGGCTGGGGGTTGCCGGTGTGCCGAAAACGGAGACTCACGCCGCCAACGTAGCGCAATTCAAAGGTCGCTGAAGATCGCGGTAGGAGCCGGCTTGCCGGCGATCACGGACTGACATTCAACATCGATGTTGACTGTTAAGCCGCCTTCGCCGGCAAGCCGGCTCCTACAGGGGGGACATGTGGCGGGTGGAGACATCCGTCGCCACTGATGTAACCGCGTTAAAGAAGAAAAGTTAATAACAATAAAACGAGGATGTAGGGATGAAGATGAAGAACAAGGCCCGGTTGATCTGCCAAGTGTCAGCAGCGGCAGCACTGGTTCTGGCCGGCAATGCGATGGCCGCTGAAGCGTTCAGCTCCGACTCCAAATGGATGACGGGCGATTGGGGTGGCGAGCGTACCAAACTGATCGAGCAGGGCATCGACATCAAGATGGATTATGTCGGTGAAGTCGGCGCTAACCTGCATGGCGGTTTCAACGATGACAAGACCGCGCGCTACGCCGACCAGTTCGGCCTGGGGGCAGCGCTGGACCTGGAAAAACTGCTGGGCTGGGACAACACCCAGGCCAAGATCCAGCTCACCAACCGTAACGGCGAGAACATCTCCAACGACCGTATCGGCGACCCGCGTGCCGGCACCCTGAGTTCCTCCCAGGAAGTCTTCGGCCGTGGCCACATGGTGCGTCTGACCCAGTTGTGGATTCAGCATCAGTTCTTCGACAATAAACTGGACGTCAAGGCCGGTTACTTCGGTGAGGGTGAAGACTTCAACACCTTCCCGTGCGAGTTCCAGAACCTGGCGTTCTGCGGATCCCAGGTGGGTAACTGGGCCACCAACATCTGGTACAACTGGCCGGTGATGCAGGCGGCGATCCGCGTGAAGTACAACATCAATGACGAGCTCTACGCCCAGATCGGTGCGTACAACCAGAACACGTCGCAACTGGAGCACGGCAACGGCTTCAAGCTCAGCGGCAGCGGTACCAATGGCACCGTCCTGCCGGTCGAGCTGGTCTGGTCGCCGAAGGTCAACAACCTGCCCGGCGAATACCGTGTCGGTTACTACAAAAGTACCTCCGATGCCAACGACGTTCGCGAAGACGACAACGGCCAGGATGCGGCGACCACCGGCAATCCTTTCCGTGTCCACGATAGCAAGCACGGCTACTGGTTCGTCGCGCAGCAGCAACTCACCAGCCACAACGGTGACGCTTCTCGCGGTCTGAACATCGCGGCCAACGCCACTTTCCACGACAAGGACACCAACTTCATCGACAACTACCAGTCGCTGATGTTTGTGTACAAAGGTCCGTTTGATGCGCGTCCGAAAGATGACGTCGGGATTGGTTTCGCCCGTATCCATGTCAACGACGACGTGAAGAAAAACGCCGAACTGACCAACGCGGCCAACGGTGTTTCGGACTTCGACAATCCGCTGTTCTCGCCCATTCGTGAAACCGAATACAACTACGAGATCAACTACGGCTTCCACGTGACCAACTGGCTGACCGTACGTCCCAACCTGCAATACGTCACGCACCCGGGTGGTGTGGATGAAGTCGACAACGCGCTGGTGGCCGGCCTGAAAATTCAGTCGGTGTTCTAACGCTGTTGCGATAAGCTCTCCTCAATGTGCGCATTTTTGCGGACAGCCTTGGCTGTCCGCTTTTTTTTGCGGGCCGCGCACCCCGGTGACAGATGATTTTCAGGACCGTGGCACATGCTTGAGCATCCGCTACAACGCTTCTTCAAATCCTTGCGCGAGCGTCCGGTGTTCGCGTGGGAGCGCTATCAGATGCGCGACGTGCTGGTGATCGATCATCCGCTGTGTCAGGCGGTGTTCAGCCGTCAGGGCGCGCAGTTGTTGCACTTCCAGCCCAAGGGCCAGAAACCCTGGCTGTGGTGCGCGGCGAAGTGGCCGCAGGTCGGTGCCATTCGCGGTGGCGTGCCGGTGTGTTGGCCTTGGTATGGCCGGCATCCAAGCGAAAACGCCTGGCCGTCCCATGGCTGGGCGCGGTTGCTCGACTGGAAGCTGCTCGACAGCAGCAGTGACGACGAGGGCGTGCGATTGCACTGGCAACTGAAGTTGTGCGACTGGCAGGTGGATCTGCACGCGCATCTGGGCGAGCGTATGGCGTTGCGCCTGAGCACCGAGCATCAGGACGACATGCCGTGCCAGTTGAGCCAGGCTTTGCACGCTTACTGGCGTATTGGCGATGTCAGTGAGATAGCGCTGTCTGGGCTGGAAGGTGCGCAAGGATATGACCAGTTGAGCCGACAGGTTTGTCAGCAGGAAGGCGAGTTGCGCGTGGACGGCGGTTGTCAGCGAGTGTTCCAGCACGACGGCGAATTGCAGCTCAACGACCACGCCTGGCAGCGGGCGCTGTGCATCGACACTGGTGAAACGGCCGACACGGTGGTTTGGCATCCCGGTTCGCGGCCGTTGCTCGGCGTGACCTGGAACGAGATATCCGAATTCGTTTGCGTAGAGGCCGCAAGCGGCGGTACCGACAGCCTGTGCCTTGCACCTGGGGAGCGGGCGCATTTGAGTTTGCAGGCGCGGGTGGGGGCTTAGCTCAAGATTTTGCGGTGTCTGGGCTGGCCCCTTCGCTGGCAAGCCAGCTCCTACGGTGTTTGTGTCGAGCACAAAAAATGCGACGGTCCACGAATCTGTAGGAGCTGGCTTGCCAGCGAAGAGGCCGGATCATTCAACTCAGAAGCATCTGACCTCAGTTGAACTCGTCACCCACCGGATACCGGCTGGCATTCAGACTCTCCTTGATCTTGCGCAAATGCGGCTGGAAATCCACGCCACGGCGCAAGGTCATGCCGGTGGCGAGCACGTCCAGCACGGTCAACTGGATGATCCGCGACGTCATCGGCATGTAGATGTCGGTGTCTTCCGGCAGCGGTATGTTCAGGCTCAGGGTGCTGGCCTTGGCCAGCGGCGAGTTCTCGGCGGTCAGGCCCAGTACCGATGCGCCGTTTTCCCGGGCGATGCGCGCGACTTCCACCAGTTCGCGGGTGCGGCCGGTGTAGGAAATGATCACGAACAGCTCGCCGGTGTGGGCCACCGAGGCAATCATGCGCTGCATCAGCACGTCGGCGTGGGCCGTGACGGCGAGGTTGAAACGGAAGAACTTGTGCTGTGCATCCAGGGCCACCGGGGCCGAGGCGCCGAGGCCGAAGAAGTGGATCTGCCGGGCCTGGATCAACAGGTCGACGGCGCGGCTGATCAGGTTCGGGTCCAGTGCCTGGCAAGCGCTGTCCAGCGAGGCAATGGCACTGCCGAAGATCTTCTGGGTATAGGCTTCCGGATTGTCGTCGGCTTCCACGGCACGGCTGACGTACGCGGCGCCACTGGCCAGGCTCTGGGCCAGTTGCAGTTTGAGCTCGGGGTAGCCGCTGACGCCGAACGAACGGCAGAAACGGTTGACCGTCGGTTCGCTGACCGAAGCCGCCTGGGCGAGGGCAGCGATGCTGAACCGGGTAGCCTGCTGCGGGTTGAGCAGGATCACCTCGGCGACTTTGCGCTCGGCCTTGTTCAGCTCTTCAAGGCGATTCTGGATTTGTTCCAGTAAATTTCGCACGCGGTCCATATGGGATTCCTTGATTCACCGGCACCGATAAGCGCGCGGCTAATGCAAAAAGGGCCTTTGGTGAGGCCCGTAACGGTGGCCTATCCTACTGATGGCTCCGACCGACCACCACTCGGAATCTGTATTTTGCGAAAATGTTGTGGTTATTACTACATTTTTCCTTGAGTGATGCCTTGAAAAAAGGTATTTGTAGCTTAACTTGATAAAAGAACAAACATCATGCTCTCGATTACGGTTGAACCGTGCACCTTTGCCTTGTTCGGCGCCCTGGGCGATCTGGCCTTGCGCAAGCTGTTTCCTGCCCTCTATCAACTCGACGGCGCAGGCCTCTTGCACGAGGACACGCGTATTATCGCGCTGGCCCGTGAGCCTGGCAGCGAGCAGGAGCACCTGACGTTCATTGCCTCCGAGCTGCGCCGCTATGTCGGTGCCAAAGAGCTGGACGACGCCGTGGTCGAGCGTTTTCTGGCGCGCCTGAGCTACCTGCACGTCGACTTCCTCAATGCCGAAGATTATGTGGCCCTGGCCGAAGTCGCCGGCACCGCGCAACGGGTCATCGCCTACTTTGCGACCCCGGCCGCCGTATACGGCGCGATTTGCGAAAACCTGGCCAAGGTCGGCCTGGCGCAAAACACCCGTGTGGTGCTGGAAAAGCCCATCGGTTCGGACCTGGAGTCCTCGCGCAAGGTCAACGACGCCGTGGCGCAATTCTTCCCGGAGAACCGCACCTACCGCATCGACCACTACCTGGGCAAAGAGACCGTCCAGAACCTGATCGCCTTGCGTTTCGCCAACAGCCTGTTCGAAACCCAGTGGAACCAGAACTACATTTCCCACGTGGAAATCACTGTGGCCGAGAAGGTCGGTATCGAGGGCCGCTGGGGTTACTTCGACAAGGCCGGCCAGTTGCGCGACATGATCCAGAACCACCTGTTGCAACTGCTCTGCCTGATCGCCATGGACCCACCGGCCGACCTGTCCGCCGACAGCATCCGTGACGAGAAGGTCAAAGTGCTCAAGGCCCTGGCGCCGATCAGCCCGGAAGGCCTGACCACTCAAGTGGTGCGCGGCCAGTACATCGCCGGCTACAGCGAAGGCAAGGCGGTACCGGGGTACCTGGAAGAACCCAATTCCAACACCCAGAGCGACACCGAAACCTTCGTCGCCCTGCGTGCCGACATCCGTAACTGGCGCTGGGCCGGCGTGCCGTTTTACCTGCGTACCGGCAAGCGCATGCCGCAGAAGCTGTCGCAGATCGTCATCCACTTCAAGGAACCGTCGCACTACATCTTCGCTCCCGAGCAGCGCCTGCAAATCAGCAACAAGCTGATTATCCGCCTGCAACCGGACGAAGGCATTTCCTTGCGCGTGATGACCAAAGATCAAGGCCTGGACAAAGGCATGCAGCTGCGCAGCGGTCCATTGCAGCTGAATTTTTCCGACACCTGGAGTAGCGCACGGATTCCCGATGCCTACGAGCGGTTGTTGCTGGAAGTGATGCGTGGCAATCAGAACCTGTTTGTCCGTAAAGATGAAATCGAAGCCGCGTGGAAGTGGTGTGACCAGTTGATCGCCGGGTGGAAAAAATCCGGCGATGCGCCCAAGCCTTACGCGGCCGGGTCCTGGGGGCCGATGAGCTCCATTGCTCTGATCACGCGGGACGGGAGGTCATGGTATGGCGATATCTGATTTGAAACTGCCGCAGGGCGTCAGCGCCCATGCGTTCAAGAGTCCGGTGCTGCTGGCCGAAAGCCTGGCGCTGAATGTGGCCAAACAATTGAGCGATGCAATCGACGCCCAGGGTACAGCGACGCTGGTGGTGTCCGGTGGCCGCAGCCCGGTGGCGTTTTTCCAGCACCTGGCCAGGCAGGCGCTGGACTGGTCCAACGTAGTGGTCAGCCTGGCTGACGAGCGTTGGGTGCCGGTGGAGCACGCCGACAGTAACGCTGGCCTGCTCAAGAAATACCTATTGCAAGGCCCGGCGGCCAAGGCGCAATTCCTGAGCCTGTACAGCGCCAGTGCCAACCTTGAACAGGCGGCCGAGCAGGCCGACCGCTTGCTGTCCGAGTTGCCGGCGATCGACGTGCTGATCCTCGGCATGGGCGATGACGGCCACACCGCGTCGCTGTTCCCCGACAGCCCGAACCTTGACGAGGCCTTGAAAGTCGACGGCACACGTCGTTGCTGGCCGATGCTGGCACCGACCGTGCCGCGTCAGCGCCTGACCATGAGTCGCGCGCTGCTGGCTTCGGCCAAACACAAGATTCTGTCGATTTCCGGTCAGTCCAAGCTGACCACCCTGAGTTTCGCGCTGGCCGGTGACGATGTCGCCGAAATGCCGGTGCGCGCATTTCTGCAACCCACGTTAGAGATTTACTGGTGCCCATGAGCCAAGGAACAGCCGCTATGACAAACCCATCCCCGACCGTTTCCATGGCGGACAAAGTTGCCCTGATCGACAGCCTCTGCGCGAAGGCGCGGATTCTGCCGGTGATCACCATCGCCCGCGAGCAGGACGTTCTGCCGTTGGCCGACGCGCTCGCGGCCGGAGGCCTGACGGCCCTGGAAGTGACCCTGCGTTCGCAATTCGGCCTCAAGGCCATCCAGATTCTGCGCGAGCAGCGTCCGGAGCTGGTGACCGGTGCTGGCACCGTGCTCGATCGCCAGATGCTGGCTGCCGCCGAAGCGGCCGGTTCGCAGTTTATCGTCACGCCGGGCATCACCCGCGACTTGCTGGAAGCCAGTGTCGCCAGCCCGATTCCACTGTTGCCAGGCATCAGCAATGCCTCGGGAATCATGGAAGGCTACGCTCTGGGTTACCGCCGATTCAAGTTGTTCCCGGCCGAAGTCAGCGGCGGCGTCGCAGCCATCAAGGCTTTGGGCGGCCCGTTCGGCGAAGTGAAATTCTGCCCGACCGGCGGCGTCGGCCCGGCCAATATCAAGAGCTACATGGCGTTGAAAAACGTCATGTGCGTGGGCGGTAGCTGGATGCTTGATCCGGAGTGGATCAAGAACGGCGACTGGGCCCGCATTCAGGAATGCACCGCCGAGGCTTTGGCGCTGCTGGACTGATCGCTTCACCCGACACTCGTTGTGTGTTCTACGGCTTTACGGTGCGCTTGGTCGGTGCACCGTTTTTTTTTGCCCTTGATACTTGTAGGAGCGAGCTTGCTCGCGAAAAACCTCCAGGCACCGCTGGCTATCGGGTTCCCGCGTCATCGTTCACGACCATCGCGAGCCAGCTCGCTCCTACAGGCGCCGCGCGTCATCGTTCACGCCCATCGCAAGCAGGTCAGCACAATTGCGCCAGCGCCGTGGTCAGCCGCGTCATGTGCTCGGCGGTGGTGGTCAGTCCCGGAGTGATGCGGATGCACGGGCCGCACGCCGCGCCGGTGCGTACCACGGTGAACAGGTTGTAGTCCTTGAGCAGCCGCTCGACCATCGGCTGCTGATCGGTCTGTGCGATGAAACGCATGGACGTGATGCCGCAGTACAGTCGCGGGTCGTCCGGGGTCAGGACTTCGATGCCCGGCAGTTCGCGTACGGGGCGGACCCACAGGTTGCGCAGGTAGTTGAGCCGCGAACCCTTGGCCGCAGCGCCGCCCATGGCGTGATGCTCCTCAAGTACCAGCGGCAGGGTCAGCAGTGCCGGAATGTTCGGTGTGCTGTACGGCGTACGGGCGCGAATGTCAGTGACCGGGAAGTGCATCTCGCCCATGTCCGGGTCGATGTCGGCCAGGCGTTCGGGGGCGATGTAGATAAAGCCGAGCGTCAGCGGTGCGCCGATCCACTTGTGCAGGTTGTAGCCGGCGAAGGCGATACCGAGCCCGGCCAGGTCAAATTCGAGTTGGCCGAGGGCATGGGCCCCGT
The DNA here is from genome assembly GCF_000282395.1 of Pseudomonas sp. GM55. Taxonomy (NCBI): domain Bacteria; kingdom Pseudomonadati; phylum Pseudomonadota; class Gammaproteobacteria; order Pseudomonadales; family Pseudomonadaceae; genus Pseudomonas; species Pseudomonas sp. GM55. Next base: position 50,906 of record NZ_AKJJ01000056.1, read on the forward strand.
CGAGGATGACGTCGATGCCCTGCTCCTTCGCCGCGGCTGCAATCTCCTGCACCGGCATCACCAGGCCCGTGCGATGGGTAACGTGGGTCAGGGCCATCAGCTTCAGCCGCGGATGCCGTGCGAAGGCTTCCCGATAGGTATTGAGCAGGCTATCGAAAGTTGCCGGGTGGGCGTGTTCGATTTCGATCACTTCGACACCGCGATTGCGTGCCAGCCAGCGCATGGCGCCTTTGACCGTGTCGTATTCCAGATCGCATACCAGTACCTGATCGCCGGGCTGGAGCCGGTTGTAGTTGCGGATCAGCGACTGCAAACCTTCCGACGCGTTACGGGTCAGGGCAATGCTGTCGGCGGGTGCGCCTGTCAACCTGGCCAGTTGCGCGCGAATCTTCAGGCTGTCGCCCTGCTCGAAGCGCTGGCGCACGTAGACCGAATTGCTGCGATTGATGAGCTCGATGTTGCGCTGGTATTCCTCGACCACCGTGCGCGACATGCGACCGAAGTAACCGTTCTCCAGGTTGAGCGGGCCGGGTTCGACATCGTAGCGGTCGGCAAAGGTTTGCCAGAAGGCTTCATCACGGGCGCGGCGGGTGTTGTCGGGCATGGGCTACTCAGTCGGTGATTCAGTGGCGCGGGGCCGGTTTGCCGTGTTTGGCGCGTAGCGGTTCGAGCAGGTCCGACAAGCCGTTGTGATCGATTTCCTGCATCAGGGCCAGCAGGCCGCCCAACTCGCCGTGAGGGAAACCCTCCCGGGCGAACCAGTTCAGATAAGGGCCGGGCAGGTCGGCAATGATTCGCCCTTTGTACTTGCCGAAAGGCATTTCGCGGGTGATCAGCAGTTCGAGCTTTTCAGGATTCATCGATCGGTCGTCTTGACTCAGTCAGTCTGGAAAATACAGGCCTTCTACATGCAGGCCAAATGACCGACATGAATAATGCCAGCTAGCCTGGCGTTTTTTATGCGAACAGGCATTGCAAGAGACTGCAGTAGTTGAGGTGCTACGGGGACTGTGGCGAGGGGGCAGTCCCCTCGCCACAGAGGGTTAGCCGATGCTGATGGCCGGCAGCGTGGTCAAGGTCACGCTCTGTTGCTTGCGTGGTGCGAGGATTTCCGCCTCGCCATCCACCACCAGTTCATCGCGCTGATTGAACACGCGAGTGGCAATGCGCACGCGAAACTTCGGCAGTTTTTCGAGAATTTCCAGGCGTACGGTCAGGGTGTCGCCGATCTTCACCGGTTTCTGAAAGCTCATTTGCTGGCCGATGTAGATAGTCCCCGGTCCAGGCAACTCGCAGGCGACCGCCGCGCTGATCAACGCACCGCTGAACATGCCGTGGGCGATGCGCTCCTTGAACATGGTGCTGGCGGCGTATTCGGCATCCAGGTGCACCGGGTTGTGATCGCCGGACATCGCGGCGAACAACTGGATGTCGCGCTCTTCGACGGTCTTGCTGAAACTGGCGGTCTGGCCGACTTCGAGGGCTTCGTAAGGGGTGTTGGTAACCTGGGTCATCTGTCTCAATTCCTGTGACGAATTAAAAAAATCACTAAAAAACTATTCGGATCGGTGTGGCCGAGGCGTGCTCAAGGCCTGTGCGATCCAGTTCAGCACATCGGCGATGATTTCATCGCGGTTGCTCTCGTTGAACAGTTCGTGCCGTGCCTGCGGGTAAACGGTCAGTTGCAGGTGCTGGCTGCCGGCCGCGCGCAGTGCGCTGGCCAGATCCTTGAGACGTTTGCCTTCGCTCACCGGATCACATTCACCGCCAATCACCAGCAACGGCAGGCCCGGGTCGATCTGCGCGAGATTGGACGCTTTGCTGATTTGCTGCAAGCCACCGAGCAAGTCGATCCACAGTTGATTGGTGCAACGGAAACCGCAGAGCGGGTCGTTGACGTACAGATCGACCTGCGCCGGATCGCGGCTGAGCCAGTCGAACGGCGTACGTGCCGGTTTGAATCTGTTGTTGAACGAGCCGAACGACAGCCATTCGATCAACGCGCTGCGTCCTTGGCGGCCTTGGCGCAGGCGTTCGAAACGGGCGATTTGCCGTGCCGCGCGATAAAGCGCCACAGGCTGGAAGTTCGAGCCGCTGAGGATCGCCCCGTGCAGGCTGGCACTGTGGTGCAGCAGATAAGCCTGGGCAACGTAACTGCCCATGCTGTGACCGAGCAGTACGATCGGTATGCCTGGGTGCTGCTGGCCGATGTGCTGGTTGAGGCAAGCCAGGTCGCTCACAACCTTGGACCAGCCATTGTCATCGGCGAAATGCCCGAGTGTCCCGTTTTCGGCAGTTTTGCCATGTCCCCGCAGGTCCGGCGCGCACACGCCATAGCCCTGATCACACAGCTTTTGCGCAAGGGGGGCATAGCGACCGCTGTGTTCGGCCATGCCGTGGGCCAGCAGAATCATTGCCTTGAGGCTGCCGTCGGGTAGCCACTGGTTGACGAAGAGGCGGTTGTGGTCGCTCGTGGTCAGCCAGAATGTGTCATGGATCATGGCGGTTCCTTTGCATGAGGCTGCCTGGTCGCAAACAGCTCGTTGCAGTTTATAACGCATCCTTGGCTGGGCGTCTGATCAGCTTACGCCACGGCAAGAAGATTCATGGGATCAATGACGACGGTGGGCATATTTGCCTGTTACGTCATAACTGCTAGTGTCCGTGAAGCTCCGCTTTTTGCATTTTTTTTGAAAAGTGACAGAAAAGTGGCCACGGATAGATTCAGGTAAAGAGGACAAGAACAATGCAACCTGATTTCTGGAATGACAAACGCCCGGCCGGTGTACCCCTGGATATCGATCTGGGAGCCTACAAGTCGGTGATCGAGGTGTTCGAGCGTTCCTGCAAGAAGTTTGCTGACCGCCCGGCGTTCAGCAACATGGGCGTGACCCTGACCTACGCCGAGCTGGAGCGCCAGAGCGCTGCCTTCGCCGGTTATCTGCAAGCCCACACCGATCTGGTGGCGGGGGACCGCATCGCGGTGCAGATGCCCAACGTCCTGCATTACCCGATTGCCGTGTTCGGGGCCTTGCGCGCCGGGTTGATCGTGGTCAACACCAACCCGCTGTACACCGCGCGGGAAATGCGTCACCAGTTCAAGGATTCCGGTGCCCGGGCGCTGGTGTACCTGAACGTGTTCGGCCAGAAAGTCCAGGAAGTGCTCCCCGACACCGATATCCAGTACCTGATCGAAGCGAAGATGGGCGACCTGATGCCCACCGCCAAGGGTTGGCTGGTCAATACGATGGTGAGCAAGGTCAAGAAGATGGTCCCGGACTATTCCTTGCCCCAGGCCGTTTCTTTCAAGAGCGCATTGCGCATGGGCCGTGGCCTGGGTATCAAGCCGCTGAACGTCGGTCTCGACGACATCGCCGTGCTGCAATACACCGGCGGCACCACCGGCCTGGCCAAGGGCGCGATGCTGAGCCACGGCAACCTGGTGGCGAACATGCAACAGGCACGGGCCTGTCTGGGACAGTTCGGCAGCGACGGGCAACCGTTGTTGCGCGAAGGGCAGGAGGTCATGATCGCGCCGCTGCCGCTGTACCACATCTATGCCTTCACGGCGAACTGCATGTGCATGATGGTGACGGGCAACCACAACGTGCTGATCACCAACCCGCGTGACATCGGCGGCTTCATCAAGGAACTGAAGAACTGGCGGTTTTCGGCGCTGCTGGGGCTCAACACGCTGTTCGTCGCGCTGATGGATCACCCGGACTTCAAGACCCTGGACTTCTCCAGTCTCAAGCTCACCAACTCCGGCGGTACTGCGCTGGTCAAGGCTACTGCCGAACGCTGGGAACAACTGACCGGTTGCCGCATCACCGAAGGTTACGGCCTGACCGAAACTTCGCCGGTGGCTTGTACCAACCCGTATGGCGACCAGTCGCGGATCGGCACGGTCGGCCTGCCGGTGCCGGGCACTGCGCTGAAAGTCATCAGCGATGACGGCGTCGAACAACCTTTGGGCGAGCGCGGCGAGTTGTGCATCAAGGGCCCGCAGATCATGAAGGGCTACTGGCAGAAACCTGAGGCCACGGCCGAAGTGCTGGATGCCGAGGGCTGGTTCAAGTCCGGTGATATTGCGGTGATCGACCCGGACGGTTTCGTGCGTATCGTCGATCGCAAGAAGGACATGATCATTGTCTCGGGTTTCAACGTGTACCCGAACGAGATCGAAGACGTGGTGATGGCACACCCGAAAGTCGCCAACTGTGCGGTCATCGGTGTGCCAGACGAACGGTCGGGGGAGGCGGTGAAGCTGTTCGTGGTGGCCCGTGAAGCGGGCGTCAGCCTTGAAGAGCTGAAGGCTTACTGCAAGGAGAACTTCACGGCGTACAAGGTACCCAAACACATCGTGCTGCGCGAATCGCTGCCGATGACGCCGGTGGGCAAGATCCTGCGGCGGGAGTTGCGTGATATTGCCTGATGGGTGAATGGCCGCGCTTCGCGCGGATCGCGGGCAAGCCACGCTCCCACAGGTTCAGTGCCGTACACAACATATGTGAACGACACGAAACCTGTGGGAGCGGGCTTGCCCGCGATGCTTTTCGGCGGACGCTAAAGCCCCGGTTTTCGTGGGTTTCAGGGCGTTATAGGTTTTTTGCTCTAAAATGACTGCTTGTAAGTCTTTAGTCACATTTGTGACCGTAGAGGCCGCTTTTGGCTCTAGTCGACCCTTTGCAAAGCTGCTACTCTCGGCGCGCTTTGTGACTTCTCGGCCTTCTATCAGCCAGATTCACCAATGGCCAAACACCAATAATAATCGCATCAAATGCGGTGCTGAATTCGCGTTGCTGAGGAGTGGGCTTCCATGATCGAAGACTTTTGGAAGGATAAGTACCCAGCCGGGATTGCTGCCGACATCAATCCCGACGAGTACCCGAATATTCAGGCAGTGTTGAAGCAATCCTGCCAACGCTTCGCCAACAAGCCGGCATTCAGCAACCTGGGCAAGACACTCACCTACGGTGAACTGTACGAATTGTCCGGTGCGTTTGCCGCTTACCTGCAACAGCATACCGACTTGCAGCCCGGCGATCGAATCGCCGTGCAACTGCCCAACGTGTTGCAGTACCCGGTTGCCGTCTTCGGCGCCATCCGCGCCGGGCTGATCGTGGTCAACACCAACCCGCTGTATACCGCGCGGGAAATGGAACACCAATTCAACGACTCCGGTGCCAAGGCTCTGGTCTGCCTGGCCAACATGGCGCACCTGGCTGAATCCGTGGTGCCGAAAACCGGCGTCAAGCACGTGATCGTCACCGAAGTCGCCGACCTGCTGCCGCCGCTCAAGCGCTTGCTGATCAACAGCGTCATCAAGTACGTGAAGAAGATGGTGCCGGCCTATCACTTGCCAAAAGCCGTCAAGTTCAACGACGTGCTGAGCAAAGGCCTGGGCCAGCCAGTGGCGGAAGCCAACCCGGCCAGCAGCGATGTCGCGGTGCTGCAATACACCGGCGGCACCACCGGCGTGGCCAAGGGCGCGATGCTGACCCACCGCAACCTGGTGGCGAACATGCTGCAGTGCAAGGCGCTGATGGGTTCCAACCTCAATGAAGGTTGCGAGATCCTGATCACGCCGCTGCCGCTGTACCACATCTATGCGTTCACCTTTCACTGCATGGCCATGATGCTGGCGGGCAACCACAACATCCTGATCAGCAACCCGCGCGACTTGCCGGCGATGGTCAAGGAACTGTCGAAGTGGAAGTTCAGCGGCTTCGTCGGCCTGAACACGCTGTTCGTGGCCCTGTGCAACAACGAAGGCTTCCGCAAGCTGGACTTCTCTGCGCTGAAAGTCACCTTGTCGGGCGGCATGGCCCTGCAACTGGCCGCGGCCGAACGCTGGAAAGCGGTGACCGGTTGCGCCATCTGCGAAGGCTACGGCATGACCGAAACCAGCCCGGTGGCGACGGTGAACCCGATCCAGCACATCCAGGTCGGCACCATTGGCATTCCGGTGCCGTCGACCCTGTGCAAAGTTATCAACGATGCCGGTGTCGAGCAGCCGCTGGGCGAAATCGGCGAACTGTGCGTGAAGGGGCCGCAAGTCATGAAGGGTTACTGGCAGCGCCAGGAAGCCACCGACGAGATCCTCGACAGCGAAGGCTGGTTGAAGACCGGCGACATCGCGCTGATCCAGCCCGATGGCTTCATGCGCATTGTCGATCGCAAGAAAGACATGATTCTGGTGTCCGGTTTCAACGTGTACCCGAACGAGCTCGAAGACGTGCTGGCTACCCTGCCGGGCGTGCTGCAATGCGCGGCCATTGGCGTGCCGGACGAAAAGTCGGGCGAGGCGATCAAGATTTTCATCGTTGCCAAACCGGGCGTGACCCTGACCAAGGAACAGGTGATGGAGCACATGCGCGCCAACGTCACCGGCTACAAGGTCCCGCGCTCCGTGGAATTCCGCGATGCACTGCCGACCACCAACGTCGGCAAGATCCTGCGTCGTGAATTGCGCGATGAAGAGCTGAAGAAGATCAACGCGAAGAAAGCCACCGCGTAAGCCACAAAAAAACCCGCCGATGCGGGTTTTTTTTGCGCCTGACACAGATCTATGACTTGTAGGAGCCGGCTTGCTGGCGATGGCGATGTATCAGTCAATATTGATGCGTCAGATACACCGCCATCGCCAGCAAGCCGGCTCCTACAGTGTTATTGGCGGAACGGCGCGAAGTTGACGTTGGTGCCCGCCGGGCGCATGTCCTGCAGGAAGGAGTCCTTGTCGGCGCTCAGTTCCAGGCTCAATGCAGCCTTGCGCTTGCCTTCATTGCGCACCACCAGGCCTTCGAGTTTCTCGCGCAGGAACACGGTCGGCACTTTCAGGTGCAGCAGTTCGTCGGTGTCCGGCGTGTGCATCAGCAGGTGAATCCACTCGTACTGACCCACGGCCAGGCGCGATACCGGGATGTCGAACCACCAGATATTGCGGTTGCGGTTCAATTCGGTGAAGTGGCAGTTGTTGACGCCAAGCACAGCACCGCCGAGTTCCTGGTTTCTGCGGGCAATGGCCTGCTTTTTATCGAGTTTCATAACATTCCTACGGGATTGGATCTTCAGCGCCATGGCCTGAATGTGTTGCGCATTCTCAGGGGTTGGCCCGCAAACATAAAGCGCAACCTGCACTGAACGATGAAATGTCGTGGTGCAAATAAATGAAACTCCCTGCAAAAGCCCCCGGTCAACCTTGTGTAACGACTTTTCCTCCCGTTGAAATGCCTTCAATAAAAGAAGAAGCGGTCATCCCCGGATGGCCATTTTTGTGTCAGCCTGAACTTGCACACTGAATTTGTTTCAAAGTCGCCAACTGGGCTACCTTGGTGAAGGAAACGGCCCCAGAGTCGCCACGACTTCAACCCAAATGCGAATGCGGCGAATGGAGACGCTAATGATTTTTCCGGACATGAGAGGCTTGCCCCTGCACCGTGTGATGATGCGCACGGTCACCGAGTTCATCGCCGACGAGATGTCGACCTATGCCTCGGCGCTGGCCTATCAAATGCTGTTTTCGCTGTTTCCGTTCATTCTGTTCCTGATTGCCCTGATCGGCTTCCTGCACCTGCCGGATTTCTTCTCCTGGCTGCGCCTGCAATCGGAACTGGTATTGCCGCCCCAGGCACTGGAACAGGTCAACCCGGTGATCGACCAGCTTCAGCAGTCCAAGGGGGGATTGCTTTCGGTGGGGATCGTGATTGCGCTCTATACCGCCTCCGCCGGGGTGCGGCTGATGATGAGCGCGATGAACGCTGCCTATGACGTGGTCGAAGGGCGCCCGCTGTGGAAACGTTTTCCGTTGTCGATCATCTACACCGTCGGCATTGCCGGCATGCTGCTGATCGCCGCCGCGCTGATGGTGCTCGGGCCGCAGGTGATGGAGTGGATCGCCAAGCAAGTCGGCCTTGAGTACTTTATCGTCACGCTCTGGACCATTGCGCGCTGGCCGGTGATCGTGATTCTGCTGATGGTCGCGGTGGCGTTGATCTACTACGTCATGCCCGACGTCAAACAGGAGTTTCGCTTCATCACCCCAGGCTCGGTGCTGGCGGTGGTCGTGTGGATCATCGCCTCCCTGGGCTTCGGTCTGTACGTCAAGGAGTTCGCTAACTACAACGCCATGTATGGCAGTATCGGCGCAATCATCGTGCTGTTACTGTACTTCTACATTTCCGCCGCGGTGCTGTTGCTGGGGGCGGAGATGAACGCGGTGATCGAGCACATGTCGCGAGGGGGCAAGGATCCTGGCGAAAAAGTGGCTGGCGAGCATGGTCCCGTCCATGAGGAAAAACACCACGTATCGGGACTGGGGCGCGATCACTCACACAAACCGACCATTGATGAAACCTGATCATGATTCGTGAAATTCTGAAAATGGGCGATGAGCGCCTGCTGCGCGTTGCCCCGCCAGTGCCGGCCGAGATGTTCGACAGCCCCGAGCTGTGGCAACTGATCGATGACATGTTCCAGACCATGGAAAGTGTGGGGGGCGTTGGCCTGGCGGCTCCGCAGATCGGTGTCGACCTGCAACTGGTGATCTTCGGTTTCGAGCACAGCGAGCGTTATCCGGATGCCGAGGCCGTGCCGCAGACGATCCTGATCAACCCGTTGATCACACCGCTGAGCCCGACCCTGGAAGAGGGTTTCGAAGGCTGTTTGTCCGTGCCGGGCCTGCGCGGCGCGGTGCAGCGTTACCAGCGGATTCGCTACGAAGGCGTCGACCCCAAGGGCGAGCCCATCGTGCGCATTGCCTCGGGGTTTCACGCACGGGTGGTGCAGCATGAATGCGATCACCTGATCGGCCGCCTGTACCCGTCGCGCATCACCGACTTCAGCAAGTTTGGCTTCACCGAGGTGATGTTCCCGGACCTGGACCCCAACGCGGACGACTAAACCACCGCAAAAACCTGTAGGAGCGAGCTTGCTCGCGATGGTGTGTCAGTCGACACCTCTTAACCTGACACTCCTACAGGTTCAGGGCTCCAGCCCCATCGCAATCATCGGCTTGCTACGCGCATACCGGCTCAAGCGTTCAACCATCGCGTAAGGCATCGGCGGATCGAAAGTAAAGCCGCGGCGCTCATAAAACCCCCGCAAATCCGGATGACAGAACAGCCACACCGGCAGCTCGCAATCCTTCACCGCTGCGGCAATCAACCCGGCGGCAATCCCTTGTTCGCGACATCCCGGCTCGACAAACAACCCGGTCAGCCAATGCCCACCGGACACCGGACGCAAACACAGCGCGGCAACGATCCGGTCACGCCGGGCCACCCACAACTGCGCGTCGCGCACGGCCTTCATCGACGACTGGTGAGCGCGGTAGAACTTGTTCATCAATGGCCATAACGGCTCGTCGAGCAGGGCGTATTGGGTGTCGGGCATGGTTTTCGACTGTCGGTATGCAAAGCGGGCGATTATAAAAGAACACACGCGCCGGGATAGGTGTATACCTGATTTCACATCCCCATGAGTGGAGTACGCATCATGTCCAAAGGTCTGGATTCAAAGAAAGCGGCGAAAAAGAAACCGGTGAAAACCGCCATTGAAAAGCGTGCGGACAAGAAAGCCAAAAAGGTCGGCGTGTTCGGTCACTGATCTCGCGTTGATTGATCGCTCCCATGCAACATGGGAGCGATCCTCCTGAAAATAATCTGCAGGATTTCCCAAGGCCATTGCACAGAAGGGGACTGGTCCCCGATCTGAGCAACGCCATGCCCCAATACTTCGATAGCGCCCACCAACAAGAAATCGAAACCCTGCGTCGACGCTTCACCGCACGCACCGAATGGCCGACCTGGCTGCTGTTGATCGGCGTGTATGGCAGCTGGTTTGGCATCGTGCTGAACAGCCATCGGCTGGGTTTGTGGTGGAGCACGCTGTTGCTGATCCCATTGCTGGTGCTGTGGTTATCCGTGCAGCACGAACTGCTGCACGGTCATCCCACGCGCTGGCCAACCCTGAACAAAATCCTTGGCTACGCGCCGTTTGCCGTTTGGTATCCGTACACCTTGTATCGCGATAGCCATTTGCTGCATCACCGCGACGAGGACCTGACGATCCCCGGTCGCGATCCGGAAAGCCGTTACCTGAGCGCCGAACAGTGGCAGGGCAGTTCAGGGCTGGTGCGCAGCCTGCACTGGCTGAACAAAACCGTGCTCGGCCGCTTTGCCTTTGGCGCGCCGCTGGCCTTGCTGACGCTGGCCCGTGAAGAACTGCAGCGCCTGACAGCCGGTGAGCGCCAGGCCTGGCTGATGTGGCTGAGTCACGGCTCGCTGACTGGTTTGATGCTGCTGTTCATCGCACGCTTGAGCGTATTGCCGGTTTGGCATTACCTGTTTTTGATCAGTGTGCCGGCCCTGTCGATCGCCATGATTCGCTCCTACTATGAACATCGACCTCAGGCGGCGCCGGAACAACGAACCGTGCTCAATGAAGCCGCCTGGCCGTGGCGCTGGTTGTTCCTGAACCTCAATTTCCACCTGGTGCATCACGAGTTGCCGGGGTTGCCCTGGTACGACTTGCCCCGCGCCTACAGGGCCCGCCGCGAACAATGGTTGGCGCGCAGTGGCGGGTTTCTGGTGCGGGGTTATGGGCAGTTGTGGCGTGAACATGGGGTCAAAGCCATCGACAGCCCGAGGCATCCGTTTTACTGATTTTTGAATCGCCACTGACCTACTGTAGGAGCGGGCTTGCTCGCGAATGCGGTGTGCCAGTCAACTCAGATGTTGGATGTCTGACCGCTTTCGCGAGCAAGCCCGCTCCTACATTGGAAATTTGTTGCATGGGACTATTTCGATGACCCGACACCTCGCCGAATTACAGATGTACGTCGCCCCCGAGCCCATCCACCAGGCCAACGAACGCTGGCTGGCGCGAATCCTCGAGCACTTGCACTGCACTCGCCTTGATGCCCAAGGCCTGTCACTGCCGGACCTGTGGCTGTCGCCGCACTTACTGCTCACACAAACCTGCGGTTATCCGCTGATGACGGCATTACGCGGCAAGGTCCGGGTGCTGGGGCGTCCTCGTTATGAACTGCCGGACAGCCGTGGCGGCAATCATTGCAGCCTGATTCTGGGACGCATCGAAGATGCACGGCGAACCCTGCCGGATTTCCGCGACAGCCGAGGCGTGATCAATGGCCAGGACTCCAACAGCGGCATGAATCTGCTGCGCTACCGGTTGGCGCCGTTGCAACGTGACGGTCGGTTTTTTACCCAAGTCGGCATCAGCGGCAGCCATCGCGAAAGTCTGCGCTGGTTGCGCGAAGACCTTGCCGATCTGGCGGCCATCGACAGCGTGACCTTTGCCTATCTGGCGCGCCACGCCGCAGAGGAAGTGGCCGGTTTGCGCGTGATCACTCGCAGTGCCTTCAGCCCGACGTTGCCCTACATCACCTCAGCCACCGTCAGCGATCAGCAGGCTGAAGCGCTATTGCAGGCGATGAATCAAGCGTTGCGTGAATTGCCTGACGTCGCCGAAATCCTCGGCTTGCCTGAGGTGTTGCTGGCCAGCGAAAGCGACTATCAGGTGGTGCTCGACTATCAGCGTGAAGCCGAGACGTTGGGGTATGGGGTTTTGCGATAAGACCTGAGCGTTGGATCGACAGGTCTGTTTTTTTCGCGGGCAAGCCCGCTCCCACAAGGTTTCGGTGTACCTGTGGGAGCGGGCTTGCCCGCGATGACGGGCTGTCAGACGCAAACAATTTTTAATTCCATAAAGAAATATAAAAATAAGTTTTAAGTATTATTAAAGAATAAGTCTCCTTGCTAGGATTCGCCTCACCGGACCACCGGACATTCAGCGACCCCTAACCCAGGAGCCCCTATGTCCGGCGCCGATATTCTTCATCGCAAACACGTGGACGGGCTGTTCCGCGCTCATTACCACTGGCTCTGCACGCGCCTGCGTCAGTCCCTGAACGATGCCGCCGGTGTCGAAGACATTGCCTGCGAAACCTTCGTGCAACTGCTCGAAGCCCCTGGCCTGACGGCAATCCGTGAACCCCGTGCCTTGCTCACCACCATCGCCCGGCGCCTGCTCTATCAGCGTTGGCGTCGAGGTGATCTGGAGCGCCAGTATCTGCAGCAACTGCAACAGGCCGGGCCGATCCACGCCGGATCGCCGGAAGAGCTGGCTCAGTTATCCCAGACCCTGACCCGTGTGGATCGCAGTCTTCAGCGGCTGCCCGGCAAAGTGCGCTCGACCTTCCTGCTGTCGCGGATCGACGGCCTGACCTATCCGCAAATTGCCGCTGCGCTGGGCATCTCGCTACGTTCGGTCAGCGACTACATGACCCGCTCCCAGGCCCTGTGTGACCGGCACAGCGCCAATCAATCCCTGAACCGTCCACTCCAGAACAAGAGGTCCGCATGAGATCGATCAAAACCCTGCTCGGCAGTTCGTTGCTGGCCCTGAGCCTGTTGTCCCACCCGGTATCGGCCACGGAAAAAACCGCACCCATTCACTTCGGCGACATCACCTGGGAAAGCGGCAGCCTGATCACCGAAATCCTGCGTCTGATCGTTGAAAAAGGTTACGGCTACCCGACCGACACGCTGCCGGGCAGTACCGTCAGCCTTGAAGCGGCACTGGCCAAAAACGATATCCAGGTCATCGGTGAAGAGTGGGCCGGACGCAGCCCGGCCTGGGTCAAGGCTGCCGCAGAGGGTAAGGTATTCGGCCTCGGCGATACGGTCAAAGGCGCCACCGAAGGTTGGTGGGTGCCGGAGTACGTGATCAAGGGCGATCCCGAGCGCGGCATCAAGCCGTTGGCCCCTGAGCTGAAATCCGTTGCTGATCTGGCGAAGTACAAGGACGTGTTCCGCGACCCCGAAGACCCGAGTCGCGGACGCTTCCTCAACAGCCCGACCGGCTGGACCTCGGAAATCGTCAACAGCCAGAAACTCAAGGCTTACGACCTGACCGCCAGCTACGTCAACTTCCGCACGGGGTCCGGTGCCGCACTGGATGCCGAGGTAGCGTCGTCGATCCGCCGTGGCAAACCGGTACTGTTCTACTACTGGTCGCCGACCCCACTGCTGGGGCGTTTCAAACTGGTGAAACTCGACGAACCGCCGTTCGACGCACAAGCCTGGAAAACCCTGGCCGATGCCAACAACCCGAATCCCAAAGGCACGCGCTCGATGCCGGCCAGCCTGGCCATTGGCGTATCGGCACCGTTCAAGGCGCAATACCCGGATCTGGTGACGTTCTTTGAAAAGGTCGACTTGCCGATTGATCTGTTGAACCAGACCTTGGGCCACATGAGTGAAAAGCGCCAGAAACCCCGTGAAGTCGCCGAAGCGTTTTTGCGTGAGCAGCCGCAGGTTTGGAAGAGCTGGGTGCCGGGGGAGGTGGCGACCAGGGTGAGTGCCAGCTTGTAGTTTTTGATATCTGGAAGTCTGCGACCTGCTCGCGAATGGTCTGAAGTCTTACGCCAATTCGGCGGGCAACCCCGCTTTCACTGCCGGCCGCTGATCTACCTTGCTCGACGAGCAATCCCCCCTCCGACAAGCCGCTGAACCAATTTTGTCCCCAGTAGTGGCCGACTAGTGGCCTTGCAAGCCCAAGGTTGCTGTCTATGATCAGGTGTAACTAACTGTGTCGACCGTCATGAGGCGGTCGATGTCTGGCCGCAAGAGTGCGCAATCGAAGGCACCGACACTTGATGACAAGGAGCTGTCCGCTAAATGGAATTTGTCTTGAATCTGTTAGGGCTGGCCCGCGTGCGGGCTATCAAGAGAAGGATGTCTTGATGAGCGTGTCGCGATAAGGACCCTCCGCTTGATCATCATTTATCACCTGACCAGTCCTTCTTTTTGGAGGGACGCGTGTGCCTGTTCTGCGGAACGCAGTGGTGGATTTGAAAGACCTGCAACTTTCATCAGTCAAAAAATCGCGCGGAAGGTGATACAACAATGTTCAACCTACATCACAAGGCTGACCTGCTGGAAATCGAACGATTCAGCTGTGCGCTGACCGAGGCCAACGCCAGGTTGGCGGCGATCGGTCGTTCGATGGCGATGATTGAATTCACCCCGGACGGCATCGTCATCGATGCCAATGAAAACTTTTGCAGTGCCATGGGTTATAGCGCCGAAGAGGTGCGCGGCAAGCATCACCGGATCTTTTGTGAAGAGCAGTATTCGCGCAGCGATGATTACACCAGGTTATGGCGCGACCTGGCGCGGGGCGAGCCGCTGAGCGGGACCTTTTTGCGCTTGCACAAAAACGGCCGGGAGATCTGGCTAGAAGCCAGCTACATGCCGGTGCTGGGCCCCGACCGGCAAGTCAAGAGTGTGATCAAGGTCGCCACCGACATCACCGCCCGGATCAACAAGGAACACGAAAACGAAAGCCGGCTCGCCGCGATCGGCCGCTCCATGGCCGTGATCGAATTCACGCCCGAAGGCAAGGTCATCACCGCCAACGAAAACTTCCTGAAAACCATGCAGTACTCGCTCAACGAAGTGGTGGGGCAGCATCACAGCCTGTTCTGCCACCGCGCCGAAGCCGAGTCCCAGGGTTATCGCAATTTCTGGGCGTCACTCAATCGCGGCGAATATCACTCCCATCGGTTCGAGCGCAGAAACAAACAGGGGCAGACCATATTCCTCGAGGCGTCCTACAACCCGTTGTTCGACGCCAAGGGAAGGTTGTACAAAGTGGTCAAGTTTGCCAGCGACATCACCCACCAGATGACCACCCTGCAAACCGCCGCCGAATCGGCCCATAGCACCTCGGTGCAAAATGACGTCTGTGCCCGCAAGGGTTCCGAGGTGGTGCAGCAGACGGTGCAGATCATCCAGGACATTTCCCGTGACCTGAACGAGGCGGCACTGAGTATCGATGCCGTGAGCAAACAGTCCGACATCATCGGCACTATCGTGCAGACCATCCGCGGCATTGCCGATCAGACCAACCTGCTGGCGCTCAACGCGGCGATTGAAGCGGCACGGGCCGGTGAGCACGGGCGCGGGTTTGCGGTGGTGGCCGATGAAGTGCGCAGCCTCGCGGCGCGCACCAGTCAGGCAACGCTGGAGATTGTCGAGGTGGTGCGCAAGAACCACGATTTGTCGCTCAGCGCGGTGTCGAGCATGCAATCGAGCCTGAGTCGAACCGGCCTGGGGGTGGAGCTGGCGAACGAGGCGGGGGAAGTGATCCTGGAAATCCAGCAGGGCTCGCGTCACGTGGTGGATGCAATCAGTCAGTTCAACTCGACGTTGCAACTGAACTGATCGCGGCGCTCTTGGGGTTCATCGCGAGCGAGCTCAAACGTTGACCCACTGTAGGAGCGAGCTTGCTCGCGATGGTCGATAACGATAACGCGTGTTTCCTGGCGGAACGCGGCGCTCTTGAGTCCATCGCGAGCGAGCTCGC
>NZ_AKJJ01000057.1:0-8272 GCF_000282395.1 Pseudomonas sp. GM55
CGATACCCCTCTGTAGGAGCGAGCTTGCTCGCGAAAAACCCGAGAGCGCCTCGGGGCACCTCGCAACCCGCGTTATCGTTGACGACCATCGCGAGCAGGCTCGCTCCTACAGGCGTGATGTGCAGGGCACAAAAAACCCCATGATCAATCATGGGGTTTTATGTTTTCAGCGCCGGGCTTTATGCCGGGGCGGAAGTGCGGATCAAGTGATCGAAAGCGCTGAGAGAAGCTTTGGCGCCCTCGCCCACCGCGATCACGATCTGCTTGTACGGCACAGTGGTCACGTCGCCGGCAGCGAATACACCCGGCACCGAAGTTTCACCGCGGGCGTCGACGACGATCTCGCCACGGGGCGACAACTCAATGGTGCCTTTGAGCCAATCGGTGTTCGGCAACAGGCCGATCTGCACGAAGATCCCTTCCAGTTCCACATTGCGCAATTCACCACTCTGACGGTCCTTGTAGCGCAGGCCGTTGACCTTCTGACCGTCGCCGGTGACCTCAGTGGTTTGTGCACGGGTGATCACGGTGACGTTCGGCAGGCTGTGCAACTTGCGCTGCAATACCGCATCGGCACGCAACTGCACATCGAACTCCAGCAGCGTGACATGGGACACGATACCGGCCAGGTCGATGGCCGCCTCAACGCCGGAGTTGCCGCCGCCAATCACAGCCACGCGCTTGCCCTTGAACAACGGACCGTCGCAGTGTGGGCAGTAGGCCACGCCTTTGTTGCGGTATTCCTGCTCGCCCGGCACGCTCATCTCTCTCCAGCGCGCACCAGTGGCCAGAATCACGGTTTTGGCTTTAAGCGATGCGCCGCTGGCGAAATGAATCTGGTGCAACTCACCGTTTTTTCCAGGTACCAATTTGTCGGCACGCTGAAGGTTCATGATGTCCACGTCGTACTGTTTGACGTGTTCTTCCAGAGCCACGGCCAGCTTCGGACCTTCGGTTTCCTGCACCGAGATAAAGTTCTCGATGGCCATGGTGTCCAACACCTGCCCACCAAAACGTTCGGCCGCGACACCGGTGCGAATGCCTTTGCGGGCCGCATAGATTGCCGCCGATGCACCGGCCGGGCCACCGCCAACCACCAGCACATCAAAGGCTTCCTTGGCGCTGATTTTCTCGGCCTGGCGCTCAATGCCGCTGGTGTCGATTTTGGCGAGGATTTCTTCCAGGCCCATGCGCCCCTGACCGAAGTTCACGCCATTGAGGTAGATGCTTGGCACGGCCATGATCTGACGATCGTCGACCTCGGCCTGGAACAGCGCACCGTCAATGGCGACGTGCCGAATGTTCGGGTTCAGTACCGCCATCAGGTTCAGCGCCTGGACCACGTCCGGGCAGTTCTGGCACGACAGCGAGAAGTAAGTCTCGAAGTTGAACTCGCCTTTGAGCGAGCGGATCTGTTCGATCACTTCCGCACTGGCCTTGGACGGGTGACCGCCGACTTGCAGCAAGGCCAGTACCAAGGACGTGAATTCATGGCCCATCGGGATGCCGGCGAAACGCAGGCTGATATCCGCTCCCGGGCGATTGATCGAGAACGACGGCTTGCGTGCATCATCGCCGCTGTCGAGCAAAGTAATCTGGGTGGAAAGACTGGCAACGTCTTTCAGCAGTTCGAGCATTTCCTGGGATTTCGCACCGTCGTCGAGGGATGCAACGATCTCGATCGGCTGAGTGACCCGTTCCAGGTACGATTTCAACTGGGCTTTAAGATTGGCGTCCAACATACGGGCGATTTCCTTTTTGCTGATTCATTTAGAGCAGGCATAAAAAAACGCCCGAGCGAATCTCGCCCGGGCGTTTTTATTGGGCGGTGCAGCTTACCGAGTAGGTGCGGAGTTCCGCCCTGATGGTGCGATCACAGACTTAGATCTTGCCGACCAGGTCCAGGGACGGCGCCAGAGTGGCCTCGCCTTCTTTCCACTTGGCTGGGCAAACCTGGCCCGGGTGAGCAGCGACGTACTGGGCAGCCTTGATTTTGCGCAGCAGCTCGGAAGCGTCACGGCCTACACCGCCATCGTTCAGTTCAACGATCTTGATCTGGCCTTCCGGGTTGATCACGAAGGTGCCACGGTCAGCCAGACCGGCTTCTTCGATCAGCACGTCAAAGTTGCGGGAGATGGCGTGAGTCGGGTCGCCGATCATGGTGTACTGGATTTTGCCGATGGCTGGCGAAGTGTTGTGCCAGGCAGCGTGGGCAAAGTGGGTATCGGTGGAAACGCTGTAGATCTCGACGCCCAGTTTCTGGAATGCATCGTAGTTGTCAGCCAGGTCTTCCAGCTCGGTCGGGCATACGAAGGTGAAGTCGGCCGGGTAGAAGAAAACCACCGACCACTTGCCTTTCAAGTCAGCGTCCGAGACTTTTACGAAGTCGCCATTTTTGAATGCGTCAGCTTTGAACGGTTTAACTTGGCTGTTGATGATAGGCATCGTTGACTCTCCGTCAGGGGGTTAAGAAGTTGATGGAGAGAACTTTACCCACTCGTCGGACAGAAGGCTCATTGGCAAACCTCATGCTGCTGATTGGCTTTCGCTATTAGCCGACTGTATTAATAGAAGAAAACGGTATCTACGGCTCCACCGGCCTTTCTGTGATGCGCGCCATCCCGAGGAACGGGCTGGCCTCGATGTAACGCATGGCCGACTTCATGTCCTTCCAGCCCACGTAACTCATGAGCGACTTCAAGTCCCAGCCACTTTGATGCGCCCAGGTCGCAAAGCCGCGGCGCAAGGAGTGGCTGGTGTAGAGTTCGGCGGCAATGCCGGCGCGCTCCAGCGCCTGACGCAATAACGGAATCACGCTATTGGCGTGCAACCCCTCCTCGCCCAGATGCCCCCAGCGGTCGATGCTGCGGAAGACCGGCCCACGCACCAGAGCTGCCTCGGCAATCCAGTCGATATAAGCCTGCACCGGACACAAACGCTGCAGGGCCGGCGTTTGATACGTCTTGCCGAGGTTGTCGCGATCACTCTTGCTGCGTGGCAGATAGAGACTGATGCCGGAACCGGCGCGGGCCTGTACGTGTTCAACCTGCAGCCGGCACAACTCATCGCTACGAAAGCCACGCCAGAAGCCCAGCAGGATCAACGCCATGTCGCGCCTCGCCCGCAGTAATCCCGGCCGGTCGCCTGCGGCCCTGGCGGTTTGCACTTCTTGCTCCAGACAACTGACCACCTGTTCCAGATGCTGAAGCTGCAAGGGTTCGGCTTGTTTTTCCTGGGCCGGGTGCAGTGCGCGGATGCCCTTGAACACCTTGCGCACCACCGGCGCCTTGGTGGGATCGGCAAAACCCTGGCTGTTGTGCCACTGCGCCAAGGCCGACAAACGCAGTTTCAACGTATTGATCGACAACACGCCAGCATGGGCCACCAGGTAACGCGCCACGCTGTCGCCGGTTGCCGGCAGAAAACCGCCCCACGTGACTTCGAAGTGTTCGATAGCGGCCCGATAGCTGCGACGGGTGTTGTCGCGAGTCGCCGCTTGCAGATAGCGATCCAGATCGCTCATAGGACATGAACCTGTTTTGACTGTCTGTAGGAGCGAGCTCGCTCGCGATGATCGTTAACGATGACGCTGGTTGGCAGGTGCCCCGCGGCGTTCTCGGGTTTTTCGTCGGAACGCCGCCCGGAGCAAGCTCGCTCCTACAAAAGGCATCGACCGGCGGCGCGAACAACACAAAACCCTGTAGGAGCGAGCTCGCTCGCGATGGTCGTCAACGATAACGCCGGTTGGCAGGTGCCCCGCGGCGTTCTCGGGTTTTTCGCGAGCAAGCTCGCTCCTACAAAAGGCATCGACCGGCGGCGCGAACAACACAAACCCCTGTAGGAGCGAGCTCGCTCGCGATGGTCGTCAACGATAACGCTGGCTGGCAGGTGCCCCGCGGCGTTCTCGGGTTTTTCGTCGGAACGCCGCCCGGAGCAAGCTCGCTCCTACAAGGGTATGTGTACGGAAATAGCGCGAAGAACACCTCGAAACTTCGCTCACACGGGGTAATACCAGTATATCCCGTGTTAGTAACATTCAACATTTAACTTTTTAAATTGAATGGTACAATGTGTATTTACGTGGTACGTACCACATCATCAAAACCCGGGAGAACTCATGGCACGCGGCGGTGTAAATAAAGCGGTGGTGCAAGCCGCTCGGTTGGCGATCCTCGCCCGTGGCGAAAACCCGAGCATCGATGCCGTAAGGATCGAGATGGGCAATACCGGTTCGAAGACCACGATTCATCGCTACCTCAAAGAGCTCGATGACAGGAACGAACCGGTCGAAGCGCCAGCGGAACCGATTGACGACGAACTGATGGCGCTGGTGGCGCGGCTCGCACAAAGATTGAAGGAGCAAGCGCAGGAGCCCATCGACCAGGCGCGCGCGCAGTACGAGGAACAACGCAAGGCGCTGGAAAACCAGCTCGGCGAAGCGCAAGAGGCCAACAGCGAACTGCACCAGCAATACGAGTTTCAGAGCCTGGCACTGACCCAGGAATCCGAGGCCCTGCAAGAAACCCGTGCCCTGCTGCAAACAGAGCAAACCCGCAACGCCGGGTTGAACCAGGCGCTGGCCGACTTCGAACTGCGCTTGAAAGACAAGGACGAGCAGATTCGCTCCCTTGAAGAAAAGCACCTGCACACCCGGGACGCACTGGAGCACTACCGCAATGCGGTCAAGGAACAGCGCGAACAGGAATTGAGTCGCCACGAAGGCCAGGTGCAACAACTGCAGATGGAACTGCGTCAGGCACAACAAAGCGCGCTGGTACGCCAGGACGAAATCACCCAATTGCACCGCGACAACGAACGTTTGCTGACTGAAAACCGTGGCACGCTGCGAGAGCTGAGCCTGCTGCAAGAACAGCTCAAGCAAAGCAACAGCCGTCAGGATCAGTTGCTGGAACAGGCCGCCCGCGTCGACAGCGAACGCACCCTCCTCCAGGAACGCCTGCGCGTCGCCCTGCTGGAAAGCCAGGCACTCAAACAGAACGTCGATGAGCAATCGCAGCTCAACAAGTCACTGGAAATCGAGCTGACCAAAACCCGGACAGATCTGGAAGAACGCGTACGTCTGGCCGCAACCATTGCGGCAGCGGCAGACGCAGCGAAGGACGATTAACCGGCGACCGGCGACCGCATGGTAACGAACTCTTCGGCGGCCGTCGGGTGCACGCCGATGGTTTCGTCGAAGTGACGCTTGGTGGCGCCGGCCTTCAAGGCAATCGCCAAGCCCTGAACGATTTCACCGGCATCCGGACCGACCATGTGGCAACCCAAGACCTTGTCGGTTTTGGCGTCGACCACCAGCTTCATCAGCGTGCGCTCCTGGCATTCAGTCAGGGTCAGCTTCATCGGCCGGAAGCGGCTTTCGAAGATCTGCACCTCGTGGCCGGCTTCGCGGGCCTCTTCCTCGGTCAACCCGACGGTGCCAATGTTTGGCAGGCTGAACACCGCCGTCGGGATCATCTTGTAATCCACCGGACGATACTGCTCTGGCTTGAACAGGCGCCGTGCAACTGCCATGCCCTCTGCCAGGGCAACCGGTGTCAGCTGAACACGACCGATCACATCGCCCAGCGCCAGGATCGACGGCTCGGCGGTCTGATACTGCTCATCGACCTCGACAAAGCCTTTCCTGTCGAGTTTGACCCCGGTGTTTTCCAGCCCGAGATTGTCCAGCATCGGACGACGGCCCGTGGCGTAGAACACGCAATCGGCTTCCAGTTGGCGACCATCCTTGAGCGTGACTTTCAGGCTACCGTCGGCCTGCTTGTCGATACGCTCGATGTCTGCGTTGAACTGCAGGTCCATGCCGCGCTTGGTCAACTCTTCCTGCAAGTGCTTGCGCACCGAAGTGTCGAAGCCGCGCAGGAACAGTTCACCGCGATACAACAGCGTGGTCTCGGCACCCAGGCCGTGGAAGATCCCGGCGAACTCGACCGCAATGTAGCCCCCGCCCACCACCAACACGCGCTTGGGCAGCGTTTTAAGGAAAAATGCCTGGTTGGAACTGATGGCATGCTCGTGCCCCGGGATTTCCGGAATCTGCGGCCAACCGCCGGTAGCGATCAGGATGTTTTTGGCGGTAAAACGCTCGCCATTGATCTCGACCTGATGCGGATCGACGATCTTCGCGTGACCTTCATGCAAGGTCACGCCACTGTTGACCAGCAGGTTGCGATAAATGCCATTGAGGCGATTGATCTCGCGGTCCTTGTTGGCGATCAGCGTCGGCCAATCGAACTGTGCCTCATCCAGGCTCCAGCCAAAACCGCCAGCCTGCTCGAAGTCTTCGGCAAAGTGCGCACCGTAGACCAGCAATTTTTTCGGCACGCAGCCGACGTTCACACAGGTACCGCCCAGATAGCGGCTCTCGGCCACGGCCACTTTCGCACCGAACCCGGCGGCAAACCGCGCAGCCCGCACACCGCCGGAACCGGCACCAATCACATAAAGGTCAAAATCGTAGGCCATTTTCAATCTCCTCGGCAGGCCACCAGCATACCCGCAGACATTTGTGGGGCAAGCGCTGCACACGATACGGGGCCGGAAAATGAAAAAGCCACCCGAAGGTGGCTTTTCAATACAATCCGGTCTTCGGCTATCAGTAAGCCTTGCCCGTCTTGTAGAAGTTCTCGAAGCAGAAGTTGGTCGCGTCGATGTAGCCTTCGGCGCCACCGCAGTCGAAACGCTTGCCTTTGAACTTGTAGGCAATCACGCAACCATCCTGCGCCTGTTTCATCAGGGCGTCAGTGATCTGGATCTCGCCGCCTTTGCCTGGCTCGGTTTGTTCGATCAGGCTGAAGATGTCCGGCGTCATGATGTAACGACCGATGATCGCCAGGTTCGACGGGGCATCTTCCGGCTTTGGCTTCTCGACCATGTTGCGCACGCGGTACAGGTCGTCACCGATCAGGTCGCCTGCAATCACACCGTATTTGCTGGTTTCCTGCGGGTCTACTTCCATGATAGCGACGATGGTGCAGCGATACTGCTTGTACAGCTTGACCATCTGCTTCAGTACGCCGTCACCTTCCAGGTTGACGCACAGGTCATCCGCCAACACCACGGCGAACGGCTCGTCACCGATCAGTGGGCGGCCGGTGAGAATCGCGTGGCCCAGACCTTTCATTTCGGTCTGACGGGTGTAGGAGAACGAGCACTCATCCAACAGGCGGCGGATGCCGACCAGGTATTTCTCCTTGTCGGTGCCCTTGATCTGGTTTTCCAGCTCGTAGCTGATGTCGAAGTGGTCTTCCAGGGCACGCTTGCCGCGACCGGTGACGATGGAGATTTCGTTCAAGCCGGCATCCAGTGCTTCTTCGACGCCGTACTGGATCAGTGGCTTGTTCACCACCGGCAGCATTTCTTTGGGCATGGCTTTAGTCGCTGGCAGGAAGCGAGTACCGTAACCGGCTGCTGGGAACAAGCATTTCTTGATCATAAAAGTCCTTGAAAAGGCTGTGTGTACGAGTTTCGGCGCAGTCTAATCAGGCGGCGTGCACCTTACAATGCCCCGCGCTGGCTAACCGATGTCAACATAGAGAAATATTCTTGCCGATAGTTCCCTGCGCGGGTGCGCAGGTCACCGCGCAAACTCTTATGCATAGCAGAGATTTGCGCAATTGCACGCTTTCTACCGCAGCTGACATCCCCCCCAATGGCACCCGCTGTGTGCGTTTGGCGGTATCATGGCGCTATTGAACCAGACAACGAGGTTAATAAATGTCGGCAGCAAAAAGCGTCAACGGATTCCTGATCAATCAGGTGAAAGACGGTCAATGGTGGGTGGCGAGTGTCGCCGGTGAAAATATCGCCGGACCTTTCCCTTCCGAAGCCCTGGCAATCGAAGTGGCTTCGGTGCTGGAGCTTGAGCACCCGGAACCCAAGCGACGCGCCAAGGACAAGACCTGACCGACGCCCCTTTCGAATAGCCCTGTCATTGCACAGGGCTTTTTTACGGTTCTTCACGCAATCCCGGGAAACTGTAGGAACGGCCGGTCAACGCTCGATTGCTGGCGATGGGCTCAAGCGCGCCGCGTTTGTTCAGTTCGTACGCGTTATCGTTTACGACCATCGCTGGCAAGCCAGCTCCTACACGAGATCGCGTCCGAGTCGAAAATGAAGTGACCTCCAAACTATTGCGCAATAAAAAAGGTTCTTCACGGAATCCCGGGGAACACAGATAACGAAGTATCTGTAGGGGCTGCTGCAGGCTGCGATCTTTTGGATCTTGATCTTCAGCAATATCCAGATCGCAAAA
>NZ_AKJJ01000058.1:0-49745 GCF_000282395.1 Pseudomonas sp. GM55
GGCCGTTCTCTGCCGATCATGGTTACAAAGCGTGCTGGTCAAATCCGATGCAATCGGTGGTCAGAACGAATGCAAATGACTGGTCAGGTCGAATGCAAGCGGGTGATCAAGTAGAGTGCAATTTCGCAGCTGAATATCGGATTAGTGTTGTGGGGACTTGTAAGGGGTGATGATGGGGCTCAACAAACCAGTGCAGGACCTGAAGCGCGATCTGCAGGGGGTCGCCTCTGATTTGAAGTGGTCGGCCGTGGAGTTAGTTCGGATTGCCGAGCGGCTAAGCCACGCAGGTAATGGACCAGACGCTGAGGCGCTTCGAAGGATGATCACAATCTTCCAGCAAGGTGAGAATCGGTTAGATGGCTGGATTAAAGAAATCGGTGCAGGTCAGGTAGTCCGGCCGGCGAAGGCAGACCACTGCCAATGATCGCGGAAGGGATTGGCAGGAGGTTGTCATGGCACTTAACAAACCCAATCAAGAGTTACGCCGCGACTTGAAAGCCGCTGCATATTCCCTCGAAGAAGCTGCCCTGGAAATGTTCAGGCTTGCAAAACAGCGCGGGGATACAGAGCTTCTGGAGGCAATGGAGACGATCGAAAAGCTGCATGAGCAAGCTGATCGGCTGACTGCTTACACAGATGAGGTGAAGGCGGGAAGGATTGTCCGGAAGGCTGAATAGCCATGCGTCTGGCGGGCGTATTCGCGCTAGATCTGAAATACAAGCAATGCCCTGTAAACGGTTACTCAATGAAGAAGAAGCTGACGGACAGTAAAGCAGCAGTGACTGCTGCTGAAATTGAGCGTTCTATCCAAGCCCTGAACAAAATGGCTGAACGCCTATGGGGGGATGGCCGGGAAGCCGAGGCGAAAGCTCTCCTCGATGCCTTGGACGCATTAAACCGGGCGCTTGATCGGATCAGGATTGGAGAGAGTCGCAGGGTTCTCCATTGAACGGCACAAACTAGCTGGCGGGTTATGAAGGTGAGAAGAAGTGTGCGGGGGAAGGCGGAGTAGGCGCGTGGTATGACGGCGAGATGTTGTAGCGGCTTGGCGGTCGCACCGATGTAACTCAAATGCCCGGTCCAGAGCCGGGCTTCTCGTATCTGCCCCTGTCATGCCTTCGTCACACCTACCAAGCACAATGCAGTCAGCCAAAGGGATTTGGCCCATCTACAGAGAGCCCGGCTAATGTGCCGGGCTTTTTCGTTTCTACGACATGCTTTTCACCAATCGCTCACATGGTGGAGCGCAGATTAACCCTGCTCCTTTGAAGAATTCCCATTTGGCCCGCCCGCATGCGGGCCATTTTTTGGTCGCTGCCACGATTTCTACAAGAACTGGAGAAGCGACCATGTCAGATGACTGCGAAATTGCACTCCACTTGACCACCCGCTTGCATTCGACCTGACCAGTCATTTGCATTCGTTCTGACCACCGATTGCATCGGATTTGACCAGCACGCTTTGTAACCATGATCGGCAGAGAACGGCCAGAAGCGGACGTTCCCGAGCGTCTATTTAATCAGGGGCGATTCAGGGGCTGGGGGTATGCATAGTTGATTGCCAAGCTAATCCTCAAGCTCAAACTGCTGAAAACCTACGCGCCTGACGTAAACCCAAAAGTCATCCCTTGGCTCATACTGCTCCATGCAAACGCTGTGATCCTGGCACAGTTCATCTTCGTCGATAAGGATACGATCCCAATCGAAATCAGGGTTCTTGGAAATAGCGTAGCTAGGGTAAGGTTTGTCGAGATCGAAGTGGATCGAGTACACGAACAACGGAGACTCCCACAGCATGTGGGTTTCGTACAACCGCATCAGTTCGGGCATCAGTACTTTACAGTGCTGTTCGGCAAACTTCAGTGCCTGGGGCAAGTCATCCCACACATCCTTGACCACTCGTTGCGCGGCGCCGAGCCTGGCGCAAGGTGGCTCGCCATTGTGGTGTTCGACGTAAATCAATCGGTTGCCGAACTGGAATTCGCATTGCCAGACACCCGAGGGAGCACGCCAATGGCCAAGCATGGATTCGATCAGTAGATTGATGTCCATATCGCTACCACACAGATGGAAAGGTGCTCAGGTTACCCTCTCAAGCACCAGCCTGGGAATGCCGTAGGCACTTGGGCAAGTTGTCCGACATCCACTGGATCTGACCGGCAACTATGGGTCGAAAGCCCCCCCTTCGTGACAGACAGAAATCGGCCAGAAGCAGTCACTGGCCTGTCTCAACTGGAGCGCTCGCTCAAACCGCTCTAGAAACTCGCGGTTGTGGTGTGAAGATTGACCAGTTTCCATTGGCCCATTCTCACCACATAAACCTCCGTATAAACCAGCTTGTAAACACTACCTCCATTCACGGTAAACGCAGCTTTACCGGTAACAACGGCCACGTCTCCATACACCTTCGCGGAGGCTTCTTTCAGAGCGATATTGTCGTATCTAAACCGTTTGCTTCGCAGTTCACTGATCCATTCCTGCTTCGTGGTGACGAACCCAGTGATGTGCACAAACACCAGGTTGTCATCGAATAAATCCTCGATGAGGTCGAAATCCCCTGTTGTTTTCCAACGGAATTTCTCCATGGATAGACAAAGGATTTCACTTTCCCAAGAGGAAGTGTTGCATGGCATGAGCATATTGGAACGTATCTCAAAGGTTATGACTATGGGCTTTTGGGGAGGGGCTAAAGGCGTGCCTCTAAAAAGACACGCCTGCGGTATCAGTCTTCGGACATCGACAGCAAACCCTCGTCTAGCCGGCCACCCTGGATATTGATTGCCGACAATTGCTCATCGATTTCCCGCAGGTCCGTTGCAGTCAGCTCAAGCTCGATCGATTTGATGTTGTCATCCAGGTATTCGATTTTGTCCATGCCGGGGATGGGCACAATCCACGGCTTCTGGGCCAGTAGCCAGGCCAGTGCAATTTGTACCGGGGTCGCGTTCTTTTTCGCGGCCATGGCGCGGAGCATGTCCACCACCGGCATGTTGGCCTGCATCGCCGCCTGAGTGAAACGCGGAAAATTCGCTCGCAGGTCGGTGGCGCTGTCGAACTTCGTATTAGCGTCGATAGTGCCGGTCAAAAAACCGGTCCCCAGCGGTCCCCAAGGCACAAATCCGATGCCCAGTTCTTCGCACACAGGGATCACTTCAGCCTCCGGCTCCCGTGTCCAGATCGAGTACTGGTTCTGCACCGCCGCAACCGGGTGCACAGCATGCGCTCTGCGAATGGTCGAGGCGCCGGCTTCAGACAAGCCGTAGTGCAAGACCTTGCCCTCGGTGATCAGGCCTTTCAGCGTCCCCGCCACATCCTCAATCGGCACATCAGGGTCAACACGGTGCTGATAGAAAAGGTCGATGTAATCCGTCTTCAAGCTTTTCAGCGAAGCTTCGGCCACCGCTCGAATGGTTTCTGGCCGGCTGTCGGTGCCGACAATGCCACCGTTCTCCAGCTTGAAACCAAACTTGGTCGCGATAATGACTTGGTCACGAAACGGAACGAGAGCTTCACCCAGCAGCATTTCGTTGGTGTAGGGGCCGTAGGCCTGTGCCGTGTCGAAGAAGTTGATACCCCGCTCCACGGCAGCGCGAATAACCTTCACGCCTTGGCTTTGTTCGACGGCTTTGCCGGTGCCGAAGCTCAGGTTCATCACGCCCATGCCCAAGGCAGACACTTCAAGGCCGCTGCTGCCCAACTTGCGAGTCATCATTTTTTCACCTTTTGCGTTAGCAGTTAGTTTTGATGCCGCCAGTGTGTGCCCACGAGAAACGCGGCTCCGCTGTGCTTTTGCCCGACCTGTTGTGATTTTGCTTATATATTCAGGATTGGTGGTGCGCATGCCCTGCTCCCACTTCAAAGCCCAGGCGAGGCAAATCTGTCGTCGTATCGGAGCGCCCCATGATCAACACTTCAGTCCCACAGATGACTTCAGCCGAGCACCTTGATGCCTACCCCGCCGGCCAGCGAGTCAGCACCACCAACGGCCCCGCCTGGCAAGACGTGCGGCTGTCCGTGTTCTCGCTGGCGTCAACCTCGGAGGTATTCAGCATGCCGGCGGTCGCTGAGCCTTTGATCGTCTGGGTGACCTCGGGTGAGGCTGAAACCCAGGAGCGCGAGGAAGACGGCCCGTGGATGATCAGCCGGATTAAACAAGGCTCGCTGTTTGTAACTGCCGCCGGTGCGCCTTATGACTTTCTCTGGAAACGCTTGAGCACCGAGCCGTTCGAAGTGGTCATGGTGCTTCTGAGCCTGGCGCTGTTCGAGGAGGCCTTGCACGACCTCTACGGCGCGAACGCTACGCACGCCACACTTCGCGATATCTCGGGGTTCGAAGATTCGCAACTGGTCACCTTGCTGCAATGCTTGCGCGAAGAAGCCGACCGTCCCGAGGCCAGTAAACTGTTTACTCACGGCATCGCCCAGGCCTTGTGTATCCATCTGGCCCGCCACTATGTAGAACTCGATACAGGCTCGATCAGGGGGGCGTCATCCCTGCCGGCCTTCAAGCTGCGCCGGATCACCGCCTGGATGGCCGAGCATTTGGCCGAGGAGTTCAGCCTGGCGCTGCTGGCCGAACAGGCGGGCATGAGCGAGTACCACTTCAATCGCCTGTTCAAACGCGCCGTGGGCATTGCACCGTCGCAGTATCAAATCAAATTGCGTATAGACACGGCACGACGTCTGTTGCGCGAAACAGAGATGACGGTCATCACGATCGCGAACGAAGTCGGATACTCCAACCCGAGTCACTTCTCTCGCATATTCCGCAAAGACACCGGTTTTTCACCGAGCGACTACCGGCGCCAGCGCTAAGCCACCCTCCCCGGCACGCGGCAGATACTTACAACTCAACAACATGAATCTGATGCGCGTTGTTGGTGCCGGTGAGGATTAGTTCTTGTAACGCAAGGCGTCCACCAGCAAAGCAAATGCGGGCGATGCCTGGCGCCGACTCGGGTAGTAGAGATGGAACCCGGCGAACAGCGGCGACCAGTCTTCCAGCACATGAATCAGCCGGCCAGTCTTGAGGTGGGGCGCGACCAGGTCGTGGGGAATGTAACTCAGTCCGAAACCGTCCAGCGCCGCCTGCAGCAGCTGATAAACGCCGTTGTATGTCACTTGGCCCGTCACGCGAACCTTGAGGCTTTCACCATCCTTGGAGAACTCCCAGGCGTACAGGCCACCGTTTGTGGGCAGTCGCAGGTTATTGCATAAATGATCGGTGAGTTCTCGGGGAGTCTTGGGCAATTCACGGTTTGCAAAGTAGGCAGGTGAGCCAACCACCGACATACGCATATCCGGACCGATACGAGTGGCGATCATGCCTTCTGCCACGTCCTCGCCCAGCCTGATCCCGGCGTCAAAGCCTTGGGCTGCAATGTCGACAAAGCTGTAATCGCAGCAGACTTCCACCGAGATGTCCGGGTATTTGGGCAAGAACTCTTTCAGCACGGGCCGGATGATGAGATCCAGTACATGGTCCATGGCGTTGATGCGGATACTACCAGCGGGGGTATCGCGCAGATCACTCAGACCTGCCAGCTCGATTTCAATCTCCTCAAAACGGGGTCCGACCTTACTGATCAAACGCTCGCCCGCCTCGGTGGGCGAAACGCTGCGCGTGGTACGGGTCAGCAGCCGCAGGCCGAGTCGCGCTTCCAGACCACGAATGGTATGGCTTAGCGCCGATTGAGAAACCCCCATCTTGGCAGCGGCCTTGGTAAAGCTCCTTTCCCGGGCGACAGCAAGAAAGGCGAGCAGATCGTTGGCATTTTCCCGCAGCATTAATGAATCACTCACATAAGTCTATTCTGATT
Source organism: Pseudomonas sp. GM55 (assembly GCF_000282395.1). Lineage (NCBI taxonomy): Bacteria > Pseudomonadati > Pseudomonadota > Gammaproteobacteria > Pseudomonadales > Pseudomonadaceae > Pseudomonas > Pseudomonas sp. GM55. The sequence goes on from NZ_AKJJ01000058.1 coordinate 5,819, forward strand.
CTAGCGGCTAATCATCTTAATACGCAGCTGATAAATTTGTGACCTTGCTCTGGGTCAGCTGACCGCACGCCTGCCAGGTTCAGGAGGCGCTTTTGAGTTCTCCATGTTCCGCTCCGTTACTCGTCAATCCAGGCCGTCACTGACGGCTGTTGCCTAAGGGGGATCGTCATGAAAAGCCTCGCATCCACGGCGTTATCGCTGTCATTGCTCGCTCTTGATGTACCCGCAGAGGAAAAATCCATGCTCGTCATCAACACCAACGGCTCGCAGCCATCGGCCAAGGGGCCCGCCGATTATTTCACCGGCACTGTTCGTGTCGACGCGCCGTTCAAGGGCACAGAAGACGCTCGGGTCAGCGGCGCCACCGTGACCTTCGAGCCGGGCGCGCGCACTGCCTGGCACACTCATCCTTTAGGTCAGACCCTGATCGTCACCGCTGGCTCCGGCCTGGTGCAGGAGCTGGGCCAGCCGGTGCGTTCCATCAAACCGGGCGATACGGTGTGGATTCCACCGAACGTCAAACACTGGCATGGCGCGACCGCGACCACTGCGATGACTCACATCGCCATTGCCGAGGTTCTGGACGGCAAGGTGGTCGACTGGATGGAACAGGTCAGCGACGAACAATATGCCCAAGGACTTTGATACCGCTGAAACGCCATCCGACCGCCAGAGCCTGTCGACGCTGGCAATCCTCAGTATGTTGATGGCGTTCGCCTCGGTTTCCACCGACCTGTATCTGCCCGCCTTGCCCGCCATGGCCCACGCCCTGCACGCCAACAACGGCCAAGTGGAGCTGACTATCTCCGGATACCTGATCGGCTTCAGCCTTGGGCAGTTGTTGTGGGGGGCCAATTGGAGACCGTCATGGTCGCCGCTTGCCGATTGCTCTGGGTTTGGTGCTATTCATCATTGGCTCTGCGGGGTGCGCGCTTTCCGACAGCGCCAGTGTGATGATCGCCTGGCGTGCCGTGCAAGCAGTGGGAGCCTGCGCCAGCGTAGTGCTGGCACGCGCGATGGTCCGTGACCTGTACAGCGGGCATCGTGCCGCGCAGATGCTTTCGACCCTGATGACGGTCATGGCTATCGCGCCGCTGCTGGGGCCCAGTCTCGGTGGACTGATCCTGCATGTGGCGTCGTGGCGGGCGATCTTCTGGGCACTGGTGCTGGTCGGGCTGGGAACCCTCACAATGCTCTATGTTCTGCCGGAAACCCTACCCCCTGAGCGCCGTAATCGGGAACCTCTCAGTAATGCGCTGAGCCGCTATGTGCGGTTGCTGGGCGACCGCAGCGTCCTCGGTTACATCGGTGCCGGTGGATTCTTCTACGGTGCAATGTACGCCTACATTGCAGGAACGCCCTTCGCCTACATCAGCTACCACCACGTCTCACCCCAGCAATACGGCGTGCTGTTCGCCGTAGGCATCGTCGGCATCATGCTGACCAATCAACTCAACTCGCGCTGGGTGGCACGCCATGGCAGCGACCGCTTGCTGCGGATGGGCACCCTGGCCGCCGCGCTGTCGGCGCTGCTGCTGGCCATCGACGCCTGGACTGACTGGGGTGGCCTTGCGGGGCTGGTGATCCCGCTGTTCCTGTTTGTGTCCGCGACCGGTTTCATCGTGGCCAATTCTATCGTAGGGGCCATGAGTGCGTTCCCCGAGTTCGCCGGAGCGACCTCGGCACTGGTCGGCTCTCTGCAATACGGCACAGGCATTCTCGGTTCAGGTCTGGTTGGCACGTTCGCCGATGGCACCCCCCGGCCGATGGCGGCGGTGATCCTGTTGTTTGGCGTCGGCAGCCTGCTCTGCGCCAAATGGCTCGTCCCCGAAGTAAAAGTACCGACTGCCACAGCGGCATCTCTTTAGAAGAAACACTCAGCCAATGAGATTGAATTTCACACGAGGTTTTCCATGAAAAACACCCGTAAAGTCACAGTCGTCATCGGAGCCGGATCGATAGGTCAGGCGATTGCCCGCCGCGTCAGCGCGGGTAAACACGTCGTGCTGGCCGACCTTCGCCAGGAGAGCGCCGATACAGCGGCCAAAGTGTTGCTCGATGCAGGGTTCGACGTCACGACAGCCATCGTCGATGTGTCCTCGCGTGAGTCGGTGCAAGCGCTGGTTCAGACGGCAACCGCCATCGGTGATATCACCGGCGTAATCCACGCTGCGGGTGTTTCACCTTCGCAAGCGCCGGTGGCGACCATCCTGCGTGTGGATCTGTACGGCACCGCGCTGGTGCTGGAGGCATTCGGTGACGTGATCGCCGAAGGTGGTTCGGGGATTGTTATCGCCTCGCAATCCGGGCATCGCCTTCCTGCCCTGACACCTGAGCAGAATAAGGCGCTGGCAACCACGCCTGTCGAAGAGCTATTGGCGCTGCCGATGCTGCAAGCCGACAAGGTGACGGACCCACTGAATGCTTACCAGATATCCAAGCGCGGCAACTCACTGCGCGTGATGGCCGAGGCCGTGCGCTGGGGCAAGCGCGGAGCACGTGTCAACACCATCAGCCCCGGCATCATCTTCACCCCGTTGGCCAGAGACGAATTAAGCGGCCCGCGAGGCGAAGGCTACCGCCGCATGATCGACCTAAGTGCCGCGGGCCGTGGCGGCACACCTGATGAAGTGGGTGCCGTCGCGGCACTACTGATGGGGCCTGAAGGAACTTTCATCACCGGCAGCGACTTCCTCATGGACGGCGGTGTCACCGCAGCCTACTGGTACGGCGACCTGGCGCCTCAGTAGGACGACTGGCGTTCACCGGAAGCAAGTCCACCCCTCTCCCATTTCTAGCGTTTTCGAGGACTCCCAATGAAGACCGTAGGCTACGCAGCCCTTACCGCCGAATCACCCATGACACCGTTCGTGTTCAATCGTCGTGCCCTGCGCCCCAACGACGTCGCCATGGAAATTCTCTACTGTGGCGTCTGCCATTCGGACCTGCACACTGCACGCAATGATTGGGGCTGGACCGTTTACCCCGCATTGCCTGGCCACGAAATCGTCGGTCGGGTCACCTCCGTGGGTGCCGACGTGGGCCGCTACGAAGTGGGCGACATCGTTGCCGTCGGCTGCATGGTGGACAGCTGCATGGAGTGTGATCAGTGCCGCAAGGGCGAAGAGCAATTGTGCCGCGAAGGCAATACCAACACCTATAATGGTCAAGACCGGGTGACCAGGGAAAATACCTACGGCGGTTACTCCAAGCACCTTGTGGTTCGCGAAGAGTTCGTCTTGCGCGTGCCCCAAAACCTGGATCTGGCAAAAGTCGCTCCCCTGCTGTGTGCGGGCATTACCACCTACTCACCGCTGCGCAGCTGGAGTGTCATGCCCGGCAGCCGCGTTGCGGTGATCGGTCTGGGCGGGCTGGGTCACATGGCGGTCAAACTGGCCCACGGCATGGCTGCCAAGGTCACCGTACTGAGCCGCTCCGCCGACAAAAAAGACGACGCTTTGGCGCTTGGCGCCGATCACTTCCTGCTGTCGACCGACAGCGACGCGATGACCAAGGCGCAGTCGAGCTTTGACCTGATCATCGACACCATTCCGGTGAAGCACAGCGTCGACCCTTATGTATCGCTGCTGGATGTCGACAGCACGCTGGTCCTGGTCGGCCAGGTCGGTCCGATGGACGAACACAATTCAGTGCCGATGCTGCTCGGTCGTCGTCGCATCGCCGGGTCGCCTATCGGTGGCATCAAGGAAACGCAGGAAATGCTCGACTTCTGCGCCGAGAAAAACATTCTGCCCGACTGCGAAATGATCCGCATGGACGAGATCAACCATGCCTTTGACCGCATGGAAAAAGCCGATGTGCGTTATCGCTTCGTCATCGATATGGCGTCCCTGAATCAGGGATCGAATCCATGAAGCTGATCACCACCACGCTCGCCAGCGTGTTGTTTTCCACCTTGGTGGGCGCTGAAGAAGGCAAGCCCCGGCCTGACCCCGAGTGATCGCAGCCTGATCACCGTGGCCACACTGATCAGACAGAACCAGTCGGCACAACTGGCCTTCCACCTCAACCGCGCAATGGACAACGGATTGACCCGCGAACAGGCGTCAGAAGTGGTCACCCATCTGGCCTTCTATGTTGGTTGGCCGAAGGCGATGTCGGCAGTGCCGGTACTCAAGGAAGTGTTCGCTTCGCACAGCAGGGGCTGACGCCACAAAGCCACTTACAGCCCGGACACCCGGATTGTTTAAATCGAGCCATGGATAACATTGTCCATGGCGACCTTAACCGGTCAGTCCTGTCTTCGCTCATGGAATTCATACCTGGAAATCCGTCACTGGTGTTTGGGCTAACTAACTTCATGGTTTTAGTCACCGCCGCATTGATGTTGCTCGCACACAAACACACTGGATGAAGCCTGTTGCTTGAGCAGGGACTCAACTGTTCAGCGAACCAGAGCAGTGTCCGCTTTGGGTCGTTTTTCTGCCTCACGCGACAGGCAGAAATCGGCCAGAAGCTGTCGTTCGAACACCAAGGTTAAACGGGCTTGTTCAAGTCACCGTTGCAACCTTACGGTTACTAATCCTTGCGAGTAAGGACTAATGACGAAGCATCTAATGATGCCTCGTCTTGAAGCTTAGGCTGGCTTGAAACAGTACGCAGCCAGTTTGTTCCCATCGAGATCCCGCGCGTAAGCCGCATAGGCGTCAGGTGCCCAGCCTCGCGGACCCGGCGTACCTTCGTCGGTGCCGCCACTGGCCAGCGCCGCGGCGTGGAAAGCGTCAATGGCGGCACGATTCGGCGCCTCGAAGCTGATGGTGACACCATTACCCACACTGGCCGGGGCGCCGTTCGCCGGTTTCAGCACGAAGAAGGACGGGGCGCTCTCACCCCAGATCGACCCCTTGTCGTCCAGATCAGCGATGCGTTTTTGGCCCAGAGTACCCAGGACTTTGTCATAGAAACTGCGCGCTTTTTGCAGGTCGTTGGTACCGACGGTCACATGAGTGAAAATGGTCATCTTTGTGCTCTCTTTGGTGTAGATACGGTGGGTTGATGGTGCAGGTTTTCGCGCCTTTGACTTGCCCTGACGGGCTTCGCCAATCTGTTGAGTCAGCGATCGAAATGGATAACGGTGCGGATGCTTTCGCCTTTGTGCATTAGGTCGAAGGCTCTGTTGATCTCCTCCAGCCCCATGGTGTGGGTAATGAAACTGTCCAGTGGAATGTCGCCCTTTTGCGCGCTCTCGACATAGCTGGGTAGCTCGCTACGTCCTTTCACACCGCCAAATGCCGAGCCGCGCCAGACTCGCCCGGTCACCAGCTGGAAAGGACGGGTACTGATTTCCTGCCCTGCTCCGGCGACGCCAATGATCACCGACTCGCCCCAGCCCTTGTGGCAGCACTCCAGAGCGGCGCGCATCAGATGGACGTTGCCAATGCATTCGAAGGAATAGTCCACACCGCCCTCGGTCATCTCGATGATCACGTCCTGGATCGGTCTGTCGTAATCCTTGGGGTTGATGAAGTCGGTAGCGCCCAGTTGCCTGGCAATCTCAAACTTGGCCGGGTTGATATCGATCGCGATGATCCGGCCGGCCTTGGCCATGGTCGCACCGATAATGGCTGCCAGCCCGATGCCACCCAGACCGAAGATGGCCACGCTGGCTCCCTCCTCCACCTTGGCCGTATTGATCACCGCACCAATGCCAGTGGTTACACCACAACCGAGCAGGCAGACCTTCTCCAGTGGCGCATCCTTGGGGATTTTGGCCAGGGAAATTTCGGGAAGCACGGTGTATTCGGAGAACGTCGAGGTGCCCATGTAGTGAAAGATAGGCTGCCCTTCGTAAGAGAATCGGCTGGTGCCATCGGGCATCAAGCCTTTGCCTTGAGTGGCACGAATCTTTTGACAAAGATTGGTCTTGCCGGAGGTGCAGAATTTGCACTCGCCACATTCCGGGGTGTAGAGCGGGATCACATAGTCGCCCACCGCCAGTGAAGTGACCCCCTCGCCAACCGCTTCGACGATACCGCCACCTTCGTGGCCAAGAATGACGGGGAAGATCCCTTCGGGATCGGCGCCAGATAACGTAAACGCATCGGTATGGCAGACACCTGTCGCAACAATGCGTACCAGCACCTCACCGGCTTGCGGCGGCGCTACATCGACTTCGACAATTTGCAGAGGCTGGTTCGCCGCGAAGGCGACGGCCGCTCGTGATTTGATCATGTTCATGATTCCCGGACGCAAAGAGACGCCGTTCCTGTGTAGAAACAGTCAAGAGATGGTGTTCAGAGGGGCGTTACAGAGGGCGAGCGTCCTTGCCCTGGAGGCAGACTAGAGCGATGCCTCAATCTTTTTTGCCGCGGCTTCGTCGACCCAGGCATGCCAGACTTCGGGGTGTTCCTTGAGGAACATCCTGGCCAGCTTCGGCGATTCGATGCGTTCCCGGGTCATTCTCGCCAGGTTCTGATTCAGCAGATCGATGGGGATGTTGACCTTTTCAAGTACTGCGACCAATTCGGGAGCCTGTTCATGAAAAGCCTTGGAGAGTCCCACCATGGTGATGACGTCTTTGTTGGACCCGGTCTTTTCCTCCAGCCTTATCGCATCGATCTGCCCCATCAGCGGCGTCGGTGACCAGTAGTAGAACAGCACCGGTTCACCGCGCTTATAGCTGGACAGGACAGCCGCATCCAATGCGGCACCAGTGCCTGGACGGAAATTCGTGAACGTGTTCTCAAGACCATACTCTTTCAACATCTCGGTATTGTCCTGCTCACAGATCCAACCCGCAGGACAATTGTAGAAACGGCCTTTGGACGGTTCCTCCGAATCGCGAAAAACACTCGCGTACTTGCTCAGGTCAGCGACTGTCCTGAGGTCGGGCGCCTGCGCTGGCCGGTTACGTTTAGCGTCCCCTTCAACGACGTAACGCGGCACATACCAGCCCTGAGTCGCACCAATGATCGGAGCGCCAACCCCGACAACCTTTCCGGCCGCCGCCGCCTTTTTCCAGACTTCGCTGCGCTCCATCCACTCTTCGCCAAACACCTGAATGTCATTGCCGGCCAGTGCGGTCTCGAGAATGATGGTGTTACCCACCAACTGATCCGTTGCACAGCCATAACCATCCTTGAGCACGATCATCATGATGTCGGTAAGGAGCATCCCGCTCTCCCAGTTCAGACCGGCAAATTTCACCGACTTGCCCGATTCACACCACCCGGATGCCTGGCTTGAAGCACTACCGACAAGCAAGCCAAGGGTGAGCAACGAGGCCAACAAACTCTTCCTGTTTTTCATGATCAGACGCTCCGAATCATTATTATTGGGGGCAGCGAACTGTTGCGTGCGACACAGGAACAAACGAGTCCATCATATTCAGCATGGACAAGTGCGTGCGCAAACACGTGAAACAAAGGCGTGAATCAATTGCTTTTATTGTTATTGGCGAAACTCAAGCTAATGGATCAACAGAGGTACGCCCGTAGAACAACTGGCGCGCATAGGCACTGAACTCGACATCGGGCTGGTCCACGTACGCAAACACCGCGTTGAGCCTCAGCCTATCCCCTTCCACCGGTGTGACCCGGTGCAATGAATAGCGACCGCGGAACAATGTCAGGGTGCCAGGCACTTGAGGCAGAACCTCTACCTGCTGTGTTTGCGAGTCATCGAGGAATTGCCTGACCGCGTCATAGCAATCGTCGCGTTCATTGCGCAGCATCCGCACATACTCGAAATCCCCACCGGCGCTTGCAGCCTGAAGGGACAGCGTGACGCTGAAGTCGGAACGATCAAAGTGCCACCCCAACTCCTGCCCTGCCGTGAAGCCCTGCAAGTTAAGGGCGGCCAATGGATCGGCATGACGATAGAGCGTGTCCAGAGCCAAAACATCTTTGATGAAAGCAAGGACGTCGTCCGACCCATAGATCTGCCGGATCAAATGGTCGGCAGGAATATCGGCATAGGCAACGGTATCTTTTGCCGTGTTCATCAAGCGTCGTAGCGGGTGTTGCGGATCAACGCTTTCGTCCTGGGGTTTGAAATAAACCGTGTGGTTTTCCCGAAAATGAAACATGCGCGAGTGCAGTGCAAGTGTCTGCTGCGCCATCGTGACAACCGATGGATTGCGCACAAACCCCGGAAAGATCGCAACGCCCTCTTGTGCCAGCAACGACTGACTGTGAGTGACCAGTGCGAGATAAGCGGGGCTGGTGCGATCGGTGATTGGGTAACGCTCGAGATCGACGAGATCGCCCAGGGTTAGCGCAGGTGTGAAAGGCAGGGTAGTCATTGTTGTTGGTCTCCGTTGGTTCTGCTGGATTCAGATTGCATCGGCACCAAAAACAAGTCACGCTCATAATTTTACGCAATTTTGTGAATTATTTTCAGGTCGCATACCCATGAGACTGACACTGGATCACTTGGTGATGTTGCAAACCCTGTCGGAAGTCGATTCGATAACCGCGGTGGCCGAACGTTTATGGCTGACACCTTCAGCCGTCAGTCACCGCATACGCGAAGCGGAGCGGCGGCTAGGTGTGAGCCTGACGGAAAGATCAGGAGGAAAGCTCAGACTCAGCCCTGCCGGCGTACGCCTGGAACGGGCCGCCAAAGACATCATCGCCATACTCAATGAGGCCGAGTCCGAGGCCCGGTCCATGGCCGGTGGCGTCACAGCGTTTGTCCGTATGGGTGTCACCTCCTACGGCCCATTTCGCTGGATTCCAAAATTCATCAAGCACTACTCAAGACTTCGGCCGGACATCGAAATCACACTGGTGACCGTGCCCCGTAACGACGTTTACGCGAGCCTGATGCAAGGCAGACTGGATGTGTCCATTATCGATGACGGCATGGTGCCTAGCGGTGTCGCCAGGTTGCCGCTTTTTCGGGACGACTTGATTGCAATCATGGCAACCGATCATCCCCTTGCGGGAAGGAAAAATATCTATGCGCAAGACTTCAAGACTTACAACCTGGTGACGTATTCGACCGATCGCGCCAGTGGCTGGGAGTATGACCGTTTCTTCGCCCCCGCCAGCATCTTGCCGCGCCGCATGATCACAGTGGAGTTGATCGAAGCCATCGTTGAACTGGTCCGTTCAGGATACGGAATCAGCATATTGCAACGGGATTTGGTAACCCCCAGTCTTGAGCGCGGGGAACTTGCGTGGGCGGCCCTGAATGACGGCTTGGATATCGCCTGGAACGCAATCGTTCGCCCCTCGGAACGGGAAGATAGCGAGGTCAGTAAAATGGTTACGGAGCTTGATACCTGGATTAAAAATGCAGGAAAACCTGAACGCAGCTAATCGCTCGTTAGCGCGTAAAAATGGTTTTTGGTCGATGGCATCCCTTCGCGACGAGCAGCTATCGGCTGTGGATTCAACCGGTGATCACCACATTCGACGCCCGGCGGCTTTCGGGGCGTCCGTCTACTGCGCGGTCATTGACTACCGGTTAACTGAAACCCGGGCCGCGTAGCTGGATGTTTCTTCGCGCATACCGACTTGAGTATGGACATTCAGGCTGCAGCCATTAATTCCATTGGTTATGTGGGTGAGGAGCATTCGTTCTATTGCACGCGGCACAGGTGACTAATCTACGGAGGTTGAAGGGGGGCAACCGTCAGGAAGGTGCAGCCATATGGACGTAAATCCGATCGAAACCGACTACCTGATCATCGGTGCTGGCGCGACGGCCATGGCTTTCGTCGATACGCTACTCATGGAAACGAATGCCCGCATCGTGATGGTGGATCGACACGACCGACCTGGCGGGCACTGGAATGATGCCTACCCCTTTGTCCGGTTGCACCAGCCCTCGACCTGCTATGGCGTCAACTCACGCGAACTGGGCAGCGGAACGAAAGACACGACGGCACTGAACGAGGGCTTGTATGAGCTAGCCTCCGGCGCCGAGGTGGTGAGCTACTTCGACCAGGTGATGAATCAGCAGTTTCTGCCGTCAGGTCGAGTCCGTTATTTCCCCATGTGCTACTACACCGGCGACCGCATTGACGACCACCGGTTTACCTCGCTGGTCAGCGGGGTAAACCATCAGGTCCGGGTGCACAAAAAGGTGGTCGACGCCACCCATGCCCAGACAGCAGTGCCCTCGACCCACCCGCCCAGGTACAGGGTGGAACCCGGCGTGCAATGCGTACCACTGAACGACTTGCCGAAAATCCGGCACCCATACTCCAGCTACGTGGTAGTGGGATCGGGCAAGACCGGTATCGACGCCTGCCTGTGGTTGCTGCAAAACGGTGTGGCGCCCGCAACAATCTGCTGGATCATGCCGAACGATCCGTGGTTGATCGACCGGGCCAACATGCAACCCGGCCTCGACAGCTTCGAACGAACAATCGGCGGCGTCACGGCACAGCTCGAGGCCATCGCAGCCGCAGACTCGATCCCGGACCTGTTCTCCAGGCTTGAGGCGACGGGCCAGCTCTTGCGCCTGGATACGTCCGTCGAACCCACTGCTTACCGCTGCGCCACCGTCACTCAAACGGAATTACGCGAGCTTCGACGCATCGACAACACTGTGCGCCTGGGGAGAGTGCAAGCGATCGAGCCAACGCGCATCGTGCTCGAGCAGGGCAACATCGCCACGAGCCCGAGTGCCCTGCACATTGATTGCAGCGCCAGTGCCATCCCGATACTCCCTGAAATGAAGGTGTTCGACGGCGGCAAGATCAACCTGTTGATGGTAAGCAGTTGCCAACCCGTGTTCAGCGCGGCCTTGATCGCCTATGTGGAAAGCCACCTGGTCGATCAAGCGCACATGAACTCGCTGTGCATGATGGTCCCCCCGCCTCACGTCCCCACGGACTGGATCAGAATATGGGCGGTTTACCTGGGCAACCAGCTACGCTGGGGAGAGCATGAAGGCCTGGCCCGCTGGATCAAGCAGTCGCGTTTGTACTTCATGACGGCGGTGGTCAGGGGCTTGCAAGAATCCGACACCGAGAAACTGGCACAGCTGCATCGGCTCTCTGTCAGCAGGCAGCAGGCTCAGGCGAGTTTGCCGCGGTTGCTGGGGGCCATCGCTTGAATCGCAGGAAGCGCACATGAACGAGCCACACCTCGAACTGCTCGACATCAATGGCATCCGCATGCAGATAGCAACGCAAGGTAGCGGACCGCTGGTCTTGCTATGCCACGGTTTTCCGGAGCTGTGGTACTCGTGGCGCAACCAGCTTGCTGCGCTGGCGGCCGCCGGCTACAGAGCGGTAGCGCCCGACATGCGCGGCTATGGCGGCACAGATGCGCCGGCCGAACCCGACGCCTACACCACGCTCCACCTGGTAGGCGACATGGTCGAGCTGGTCCACGCACTCGGCGAACAGCAAGCGGTGATCGTCGGCCATGACTGGGGGGCGCAGGTGGCCTGGAGCGCAGCAATGATGCGACCCGATCTGTTCCGCGCAGTGGTCGGCATGAGCGTGCCCTTCTCGCCACCGGCGCGCGTGGAGCTCCTCAGCGCGCTTGCCTCGCGGGGTATCAACGACTTCTACATCCAGTATTTCCAGGCGCCGGGTGTGGCCGAGGCCGAGCTGGAAAGGGACGTCGAGTCGTCGATCCGGCGCATCTACTTCAGTGGCTCGGGTGACGGACCCGATTGGCCGGTGTTCGGCCGGCTGCAGCCGGGCCAGGGCTTCCTGGGGACGATGATCGAGCCCGAAACCCTGCCAGCCTGGCTAAGCCTCGAGGATATTGCCTGCTACACCCGCGAATTCACCCGCAGCGGATTTCGCGGCGGCTTGAACTGGTACCGCAACATGACGCGTTCATGGGCACTGCTGGCACCCTGGCGCGGTTGCATTATCCGGCAGCCGTCGATGTTCATTGCCGGGAGCCGCGACGGCGTGCTGAAGTTTCCGAGCTCCCCGCGGCAGATCGAAGCCTTCGCGCAGACACTGCCGGAACTGCGCGGATGTCATATCCTCGAAGGTGCCGGCCACTGGATACAGCAAGAGCGCGCGACAGAGGTCAATGAGCTGCTGTTGGGCTTCCTGAAAAAACTCTGAATGGCTTTAAAACTGGAGGGAACCATGAGCAATCTCATCGCCACCGACGAGCCACCTGTAGCCGTTCGCCTCATGGTCAAGGTTTACGCCTACTTGCTGCTCGCTGGATTTGCGTTTGTTCCGGCCTATCTGATTGGCTACTTATACTTCTTTCAGGACCCCACGCTTATATTCGAGAATCACCTGTTCCATGTAGTTGCGATCACGACAGCCACCTTGGCAGGCTCGTTTGTTACTTACGTAACGTGGCGCTGCTATCAGTCATCGGGAGATCCGCTGCTGCGATGGATGACGCTTGGTTTCCTCGGTTTTGTACTGATCTACGCGTTGCATGGTGCGTTCACCGGACTTGCACACCACAATATCTGGCTCTTCCTGCTTTATGGACCGGCCTCTCGACTGGTCATGTCGATTCTGCTGTTGGTCGGATTGCTGTCGTACCACCGCCCACCTGATGCCGCGGACCAACGAATGAAGGCCCGCCCGTGGTTGACCTGGATAGGGCTGTTCCTGCTGGTTGACCTGGCAGTGGCGTACGTCGCGAATTTGCCGATCGCCGGCAATCTCGCGGTGCGCCTCTCGATGGAGGGTGGTGCCCTCGTTCTTTCCACATTGACCGCGACAATACTCCTGCTGCGCCGTATCCGTTCGCCGCTGATGATCATTTTCATCATCTCGGTCACCGCGTTCGCGCTGTCATCTCTTGCCTTCATCCTTGCACGTCCGTGGAACCATATGTGGTGGCTCGCTCACGCGATCTTCGCCGGTGGATTCTTCATGTTGAGCTATGGGGTGGTGCAAGCGTTCCTCACCACGCGGTCGTTTTCCAAGATTTACAGCCAAGAGGAGTTGATGGTGCGTCTTGCCGAAGCGATGGCGTATGCCGAGAGCGCCCTGCAGGAACTCCAGCGCACCAATCAAGAACTCGGGCACCTTGCGGCGACCGATCCACTGACAGGCGCTGATAATCGGCGTCGGTTCATGGAGCGGGTCGAAGTCGAAATTGGCCGGACCAAACGCGGCGGTGCGCCGTTCTCCGTGCTGGCACTCGATCTGGATAATTTCAAATCCATCAACGATCGCTTCGGGCATCAGGTTGGCGATGACATCCTGAAGAGCTTCGTGGAGAAATGCCTCGATTCGATCCGGCCGTATGACGGTGTAGCCCGAGTGGGCGGGGAAGAATTCATGATACTGCTGCCCCAGACTTCACTTGAAGGCGCGCACGAAATCGCTGAGCGCCTGCGAAGCACCGTTGCAAATAGTTCTTTTCATGGCCTGCAGCGGTCAACCGTGGTCACAGTGAGCATCGGCGTATCGCAATCCGGTCGCGATGGCGACACCATCGAAGCAATTCTGCGTACAGCCGATCAACGCCTGTATCACGCTAAACACGAAGGCCGTAACCGTGTGGTTACTACCTTCAAAATCAGCCTCCAACCTCTGCCCTGACCATCGTCGCGAAGTCGCTGAACGCGTTGGTACTTACCGTGAAAGTGGGACGGACTATCTATAATGGGTCGTATGCCGCTCGTCGCTACAGGCAATAACCGACCAAATGCAAACTTTAACGCTGGCACGCGGTTATGATCCGGGATCATCAGGCTCCCTTGGACCCAAGCTTATGCCAGCCTCGCAAATCCGCCCCTCACCCGCGCCACTGCTCAAACCAGGAGAGACGGTGGTCTTGTTCGATGGTGTCTGCAAACTGTGCAATGGCTGGGTAAGGTTCCTGATTCGCCATGACCGCCAGCGGCGCATGCGGTTGGCGGCGGTTCAGTCACCCGAGGGGCAGGCTCTGCTCGCGTGGGCCGGTTTGCCTGTGGATCAATTCGACACCATGGCGGTGATCCGCGACCGACACTACTGGGCGCGTTCGGATGCATTTTTCGAAATCATCGCCCAGTTTCCCGCAGTCTGGCGCCCCGTGAACCTGTTGCGCATCTTCCCTCGCACACTTCGAGATTGGGCATACGACCGCATTGCGCTTAATCGTTATCGGCTCTTCGGGAAATACGACACATGCCTGTTGCCGGATCCTGATCATGAACAGCGCTTTTTGAAAATGCCCCTATGAACGCCCTTAAACGCATTGACTGGATCACCCGTGGGGGGAGTTCATGTTTGCTACTACGGTCTGACTCCCAAGTTGCTGTGGCCAGACCCGGGCGAGCGGACAATGATCCAGTCTCACGGGATCACTCAGGTTGGGCTGATTAACGTCAGCCCTACCAAGCGTCAGTGAGAATATTCCAGTCACCTACGCTTTGCGGTGCTTTCCCGATCACTGATCCGCAGACCCCGTTACGGCGAAAATGTTGCAGGGCACTTGATACAGAACCTGCTCCGTCGTACTGCCCACCCATTTGCCCAGCCCCTTGCGATGCGCATTTCCCATGACGATCACATCGGCCCGGTGATGCGCTGCAAAGTCGGCTAGCGCTTTGCCAGGCGGTCCTGCAACGAAGTGTTGTCGCTCAGTGGGAACGCCAAAGTGGTCGGCCAATGCGGTAAATGACTTTTGCAGTGACTTGCGTACATCGCTGCTGAAGCCTGGCATCGTCACTGCACCAGCGCCTGCGTCGGATATATGTGTCAGCGATAGATCGTAGGCATGCAGCAGATGCAGCTCCGCGTTGCATTGCATCGCCAACCCGTTCGCCGCCTGGATGATGCGGTCGTTGATGCCCGTGATCTGAGTCTCGGGGTGTGACGGATCGACTGCCGCCACGACCACCCGTGGAAGTGGGCACCTGAGTTCGCTGACCAGATGCACGGCCACCGGACATTCGCGCAACAAGTGCCAATCCAGAGGCGTAATGAAAACGCGTTTGAGCGCTGACTCGTGGTGCACGTCCTTGATAACCAGATCCGGCTGCATTTCTGCCACATGCCGAAGTATTTCTTGCAGCGCGGTGCGTGTAACAAGCACTTCAGTGCTCACTGCGACTCCGCGCCCGCGGATCAGATCAGCCTCATCCTTCAGCCACTTTTCGTTTTCTTGCTGACAGGCCTCACGAAAACGTGCACCGGCGCTCATCAAACCCAAGAGGCTGGAGTCTTCGATAAACACCGTGATATGCAGCGCTGCGCCAGTGGCTTCGGCAATGGCGACAGCTCGCTCCAACGCCGGTGTGTGACGCATGACTGGACCGGCTATCAGAAAGAGTCGTTGATACTGGCTCATGTAACACCTCCAAACGTTCCGGGATATCTGGCTCCCCCAGCGCTCTCGACTGTCACACCACCGAAGATTTGCTATCGCCTCAACTCTCTGGACCGACACTATCAATATACGCTTGGATTCCATCGGCCCCCTACTTGGCCGAGTCGACTTTTTCAACAGAATCGACCGTTTTCTGTCGGTCGAGATCGGCAGCTATGGGTTGATCAGGGCTGATCGCAATAATGACTGTTTGGAGTGCTCTGCAGGGGTTGCGCCTGGCACAGAGCGACCAAAGCGGACGTTCACTGGGACAGCGATCTGACCGCAGGCAACGGCCGTACTATAATTAACTTCTGCCAATGTTTGCGTGGCGAGCGCTCCAAAACGAATCAGGTATCCATAGCGTTCACCTGACAGGCAGAAGGCAGCACAGCAAATGGGATGGTCAGTACGTCTGATTACGCGAGAGAGGATTCAGCCATGAAAATTCACTCCTTCCAGCATTACTCTCATGGTCTGGAAATGGCCGTTCACGATGCATGGATTACCGCCAAGGTGAAGTCGGCCCTGGCATTTTCCGATCCGACCCTTAGCCTGCATATCAATGTCAAAACCCATGCGGGAATAGTGGGGTTAAGCGGCCGCGTCAACACTCATAGACAGTGTGAACAGGCCATCGGTCTGGCCCGTTCGGTTCATGGTGTCACCGAAGTCGATGCCAGCGAATTGCAGACCCATGTGTTCACGCCAGGGAGTTTTCCAGAAGCGCCCAACGCCGAAGAGAGCACTGAGCGCCGGCCACAATCGTCAACAAAGATGGACGACAAATGATAATGGCAACTTTGTAGGCGCCGCGCTCCCAGTCGGGAACCGAGGGCAGAGGAAAGCTGAATGCCTGTGTACCCCCAGAGCGAATCGCCCATCGTTTCGTGGACATTTCCGACTGGCTGCTTATGGCCGATTCAGTTGAAAAAGTCGACCATGGTTTCCGCAGCAGAAAAGTATGCGTCCGAGATTGAAATCTTTACTTTCGGCAGAGACTTTCGGACTCAGATTTCACGTAGCGGTGTGCAAAAAAGCGTTTTAACCAGTCAATGACCAGGCTGTTTGGGCGAACCGACTTTTTCAACAGAATCGGCCAGAAGCCGACGTTCAATGGGGACAATGAGGGGGCGACATCTTGCTCCCATCTGCAAATAGCGCAGTAGACAACAAAAAACTCATTCCTGAGGTGCGGTCGCCCCCATCAGCCTTTAACTGATGCCCCGAAACCTGCAAAATTGCCGGCTATTTTCGCGACAGGAAGTCCGACCATGCAACGGATTGTAATTCTGGGTAATGCTGGTAGCGGCAAATCTACCCTCGCCCGCGCCCTCGGTAAGCGCCTTGGCCTGCCCGTGGTGCACTTGGACACACTGTTCTGGGAGTCCGACTGGGTCGAGCCCGACGCTGAGCAGTTCCGCGCACGGGTCAGCGAAGCAATCGCACCGACTGCCTGGATTTGTGAAGGCAATTATGCCCGGCGTACCTTCGATCTTCGCCTGCCCCGTGCCGACCTGATCATCTGGCTCGATACACCACGACTCACCTGTTTCACCCGGGTGATCATGCGCAGCATATTGAATCGCCCTCGGCCTGACCTTGCAGCAGGTTGTACAGAGAAGCTCGACCGGGCGTTCTTTACCTTTCTGAACTTCGTGTGGAATTTCGATCGAGACTACCGCCCAGGTATCGAGGCGGTGCGTCTGGCCATAGGCCCGCAGATTCCGGCGGTGCACTTGCGGCATCGCCGGCAGATTGCCGCATTTCTTGATAACTTGCCCCCAATGCCTCAAACCTGTCTTGAATAGGTGGACAGCGGCACTCGACACCCAAGGTTCTGTAGAGACACCCGCACTCGTACGCGATGAGGTACAAGCAGTATTGGAGGCTATTAAGAATGTCCGTCATGGGTCGGATGCAGCTGTTCACGACAGGCAGAAATCGGCCAGGAGCGGACTGTCAAAAGTGTTTGAAACCCCAAGAGGAATTGATTATTGGACATTGCGGTTGGGCGGTAGCCGGATCGACACGCAGCTCGCGCCTAGCATATGGAGTCTAGGCGCTGCTCTGGTAAGGATGCTCCCGACATAGGGCCTGGGGGAGATTCAATTTACTGAGAAGTGTCGTCTATCTGGACGCTGCATCCATATAAGACTTTACCGCCGCGAGCCCAGGTTGACCTTCCAGTGATTGAACATCAAGCAACGTTCTATCAAGCCATTCTGGATGGGCACTCAACCATTTTTTTACGGCAGAGCGTGGGTCAAGGCCACCATTGATCACGTAGTCCATCATGGTATTTTCGGCATCTATGGAGAACTCCAGATTCTTCAGAAGCTGGCCCACGTTAGGGCATTCGTCCAAGTATCCCGTACGCACATCGGTACGCACCGACGATGCGCCAAAATTTTCTCCGTAGTACTTGTCGCCACCTGACAAATATTCCAGTTCAATATTCTTGTTCATTGGGTGAGGTGCCCAGCCCAAAAACACGATCCAGTCGTTCTTTCTGATTTGCCTGCCGACTTGTGTCAGCATGCCCTTCTCACTGGACTCAACCAGGCTCCAGCTCCCCAGGTTATACGCGTTATCCGCGATGAGGTTCTGGATCGGTTTGTTTCCGCCTGGCTCTACTCCATAGATTTTCCCGCCAAACTTTGACTTGTAAGTGTCCAGGTCAGCATAGCTTTTTACACCTTGCTCATAGACGTATCGCGGAACCGCCAACGTAAATTTTGCCCCCGTGAGGTTCACTCGCACTGTCTGAATCGACTTGTTGTTGTAGTAAGGCTGAGCCGCCTCGATCAACGCGGGATCCCATGTTCCGAGGAACACGTCGATACTCTTGCCTTCCATCGCCTTGTAGGCAATTCCCGTCGATAACGTTATGACTTTTGGGGCGTAGCCCAGTCCTTCCAATACTGCTGTGGTCAAAGACGTCGTCAACGTGATGTCGGTCCATCCCACCTCTGCGAATTGAGGCGCGCGACACCCCACAGGGTCCGCGGCGCCGGCAATCCCCTGGAATGTCATCAACAGCACGGCACAAACGATAGCTCTGCTTTTCATACCGGATCCCCTTGCGTTCTCTTGTTTTTAGGAGAATCTAGTGATAACTTTTTTTTCATTGAGTGTCCAATGAAAAAAAGAGAAGCCCCATGCCAAAGGTCGGAATGCAGGAAATCAGAAGAAAACAGCTCGTCGAGGCAACGCTAACTCTCATTGGTGAGCAAGGCATGGCGGGGACAAGCATGGCTCAGGTAAGCGCCCGCGCGGGGTTGGCCAACGGCATCGTCCACCACTATTTCTCGGACAAGAATGCCTTGCTTGAAGCCACCTTGAGAGAGCTGAACAAACGCATCAATGCCGAGATCTTTGCGCGCCTGCGAATATCCGCAACACCCGCTGAGCGTGTTCTTTCGTTTGTGGACGGGAACGTCAGTGCCTTGAACCTGACGCGAGACAATGTCGCGGCCTGGCTCGCTTTCTGGGCTCAAGTACCGCAATCCCCCAAATTGCAACGGGTACAAAACATCGTTGCACGCAGGAGCCACTCCTTACTTTTCCATGCCTTGTCAAAAAGCATGGAAAAGGCAACAGCCCATTCCAAGGCGCAGATGATCGCGATCTTCATCGACGGTTTATGGTTGAGGGCTGCGGTCGATTGCAGCCCGGACGCGATCGATGATTCGCGTCGTTTGGCTTACGAGTTCCTCAACAACGTACTTGGTTATGATCTGGAGGCGTAGAAATGACACCTGAAGAGTATAAAAGTCTTGATGCCGTGGGCCTCGTTCAATGGTTGCAGTCCGGTGAAGTCACTCCGCTGGAGTTGGTCAACCTGGCAGCCAGAGAAATTGAAATCCAGGACTCTGCCTTGGGCGCGGTCGTTGCAATCGATATCGAAGGCGCGCAGCGAGCGGCGCTAGATCCCAAGGCAGGACCACTCGCAGGTGTACCGATCCTGATAAAGGACACCAATATCGATGTAAAAGGATTTGCAACCAGGCATGGTTCGCGAATGTACAAAGATGCCGCACCCGCTCAGGTCGACAGTGAGATTGTGAGTCGATTGCGCAAGGCCGGGGCAATCATTCTCGGGAAAACCAAAACACCCGAGTTTGCAGGAGACTTTGTAACAGAGCCTGAATGGCAAGGCCCTTGTCGCAACCCCAGGAATCCGCAGTACGCTTCTGGTGGATCAAGTGGAGGATCCGCCTGTGCCGTGGGCGCAGGCATGGTACCAGTTGCGCATGGCACCGACTGTGGCGGGTCGATCAGGGTTCCGGCTTCCGTTTGTGGTGTGGTTGGACTGAAACCAAGCAGGGGACGCAACCCTGTAGGTCCTCATGTCGGTGAGTTTGTTGGAGGCCTTGATTCCGAGCACGTACTGACCAGGACAGTCCGCGATAGCGCATTACTGCTGGATGTCCTGTCTGGCTATGAACCAGGCGCGCCTTATGCTGCGCCCCCCGCCCCTACCTCTTGGCTCGAATGCCTGAAGACGAAGTCGCCACGACTCAAAATCGCCTTTGCCTGTGCCCGTCCAGATGGCTCGAGTATCGATGAGGCCATCCACAAAGCCATATTGAATGCCGTGGATTTTTTAAGTAAAGACGGCCATGAATTACGCCCGTTCAATTGGCCAGACATGACGAAGGCCGGTGCAGCGGCTGCATTATTCTGGCAGATGGAAATTGAGGCCTTGATGGAACACAAAGCCCAAACTCGCGGTTATCCGATCTCTGTACAAGATGTTGAATGGATTACCTATGAGTTTTACAAATGCTCGAGTCAGAGAACAGCGCTGGATGTACACCATGCACGGGCCACCCAGAACAAAGTGAGCCACGACATGGTCGATAGCTTCACCGATATCGATGTCCTCATCACGCCAACAGTAGCGCTTGCTCCACCATTGATTGGTGGTTTTGTCGCTACGGGGGAAAGGCATCTGGACGAGTGGTATAAAAACGCTTACGCATTCTCTCCCTTCACCGAGGTTTTCAACTTGACCGGCCAGCCGGCCATCAGTATTCCCGTAGGGATCATGGAGAACGGCCTTCCAATCGGGATGCAGATAGTTGGAAAATTTGGTGACGAGGAAACCATCCTCAGACTCGCAAGTGAAATAGAAAGAAGCTCACTAGCAACGAGCCTATTTTCAAAAGGTTGATCTAACGCATAGCTGTCCTTCGCGAAGAGCAGCTATGGGTTGCTGCCCTTGGTGACAGATAAAAACAGGCCAAAAGCTACCTTTCACTTAAGTAAATCGTAGCGGCCTGGCAGTCCAACACCTCCAGACTTTGATTTGCTGACTCGGTGGCGCCGTCCCGAACTCGCGGAGCGCGAGTTCGGGGTCTTCCAAATCGCCACGGATAGCGACGACCCTCAGACAGGCGCAGAGATAAAGCAGAGACCCTCTTGTGGAGAGTGCACCGACAGCAAGGAGCCTGGTAAAGCACCTCGATCAGGCATGGCTACTAACGCCGTGGAACGCGTAACGTCCGCCCGCTGTAAAGAGCCCCCATGACAAGTTCAGTAATGGGTGCTGGAAAACTATTCAATCAATTCGTAGTGGAAATGCTCCGGGTCAGGTCGATTAGTACCGATAGGTTGCCTGCACTGAAACTCCATTCGCACTATTGTCGTATTTGGCACTGTATTCCGGTTGAAGAGCGGAGTTGTTCGACTGCTTTACCGAGACTTTGGAATCCCAGAGATAACCGTAAGCAAAGTCTATTGTCAGATCGGAATTCGGCGAATAAGCACCACCCAAGGTCACGGTTTGGCGATTCCCGACCGGAACGCGCACGCTACGATCGGCATTCCTGATGCGAAATGGGGACGGATTCATTTAGTACTATGAAAAATAGATCCGTCCCCATTCCCGAGCTACGCAGGCATTGTCATCAAGGTAATCCCTTACGCGAAGGCAGTGAACCGCACATCTGAAAGAGCTCTACTGGCCGATTTCTGTCTGTCGCCAACGTCAGCTTAGGGTTGGATAGCGACGGTCTAGCCTAGACCGTCGCAGTGGATGATTAGACTTCTGTCTGCTCTGCCATTTCCAGAGCATCGTCTACCTCGATGCCCTAGTACCTGACAGTGCTTTCGAGCTTCGTATGACCAAGCAAGAGTTGGACTGCTCTCAAGTTCTTTGTCCTGCGATAGATCAACGATGCCTTGGTTCTCCGTAGCGTGTGGGGACCGTACATGGTTGGATCAAGGCCAATGGCTGTCACCTACGCTTTGACTATTCGAGCGTATTGCCTGGTGGAAAGATGATCTGAGTCGTGCAACCGGGTCGGAAACAAGAAGTCCTCACTGCGAAGATAGGCTTGATGCATCCAAGCCTCCAGAACCGTTCGTGTTTGCTCAGTAATTTCAAACTGCACTGGATGCTGAGTTTTCTGCTGCATCACGATGGCCCGTGACGACACATGCTCCCCATACGCAATGTCTCGTACTCGCAGCTTGGTTAAGTCACAGGCACGCAGTTTACTGTCGATGGCCAAATTGAAGAGAGCCAGATCCCGTGTCTTCTCCGCGAGCTGGAGTCTGATCCGGATGGCCCAGATATCTCTGACTCGGAGCGGGGCTTTCTGCCCTACAAGCTTTCCCTTGTTCCAAGGCTGATGGTGATATGAAGCAATAGTGTTCATGACTTGTCCTCGAGGTTGAGCGTGGACAAGGGTGGATCAGTCGCAGTGCGTGGTGGTCGCAATGGACTCGGGCCGACATATCGGCAAGATCGTGCTCTTAACGCAACCGTAATAACACAGGGGCCAGTCCGCCGCTTGATACCGCACATCCGGCCCCTTGTTAAAGCAAGCAGTATTGGGCGCTCATTCCAGAGCGCAGAATCTGTCAGGTCAGTGCGCTGAAGCACCAGTTGCACCGACACCTGTCTGCCCGCGAACGTACTGGTCCTCGAATGCTTCACGCTCTGCTTTGGCCCGGGCGCTGTCGTCGAGTTTTGAGAAGACGTAGGCGGCGAGGAATGCCAATGGCATGGAGAACAGCGCCGGCTGGGTATAGGGGAACAACGCTTTGTCGAAATGAAATACGTCGACCCAGACAAGCTTCGATAGCACCACGAACCCCATCGCGCTGATCAAGCCTGTATAGCCGCCGGCTAGAGCACCTCGGGTGGTCAAGCCGCGCCAGAACATTGAGAGAAACAACACCGGGAAATTCGCCGAAGCGGCTATGCCGAATGCCAAGGCGACCATGAATGCGACGTTGATGTTCTCGAAGACGATACCCAAACCGATAGCCACCAGCCCCAGGCCAAGGGTGGCGAATTTGGTCACCCGCAGCTCCTGCGCCTCGCTCGCGGTGCCCTTCTTGACTACCCGCGCATAGAGGTCATGGGCGATCGCCGACGCACCGGCAAGTGCGAGACCGGAAACCACGGCGAGGATGGTGGCGAAAGTCACCGCCGAGAGGAAGCCGAGTAGCATGTTGCCGCCCACAGCTTGCGCCAGGTGCATGGCTACCATGTTGCCGCCGCCGAGCAGCTTCCCCCCCACCAGACCACCCTCGAAGTATTTCGGTTCCTGGCTGACGATGACGATCGAGGCCAGGCCAAGAAGAAAGATCACGTTGAAGAAATAACCAATGAAACCAGTCGCGTACAGCACTGACTTGCGCGCTTCCTTGGCATCGCTCACGGTGAAAAAGCGCATCAGGATATGCGGTAACCCGGCTGTGCCAAACACCAGGCCGAGACTGAGTGAAAGCGCCGTCAGCGGGTCTGCGAGCAGGCTGCCAGGTGCCAGCAAACGGTCACCGAGGCCATGGATACCCATCGCACGGCTGACCAGAGTGTCATAGCTGAAGTCGAATTCGTTCATCGCCAACAGCATCACCAGAGTCCCGCCGACCATCAGCAAAAAGGCCTTGATGATCTGCACCCAAGTGGTTGCGACCATGCCGCCGAAAGTCACGTAGAGCATCATCAGTATGCCGACAATGAGCAGCGCAACGTGGTAGTCGAGACCGAACAGCAACTTGATTAATTGCCCGGCGCCAACCATTTGTGCCACCAGGTAAAAGCACACGACCGTGAGAGAGCCAATCGCGGCCATGGTCCGCACCTTGCCCTGGTCGAGGCGATACGAGGTGATATCAGCGAACGTGAAGCGACCAAGGTTGCGCAGCCGCTCGGTCATCAGAAGCAATAAAACCGGCCAGCCGGCGAAAAAGGCAATCAAGTAGATGTAGCCATCCATCCCGGAGGTGTAGATCAGCGCTGTGATGCCCAGCAGCGTCGATGCGGACATATAGTCGCCGGCCAACGCCAGTCCGTTCTGCAGGCCGGAGATACCGCCCCCGGCGCTGTAGAAATCTGACGTCGAGCGAGTGCGCCGTGCGGCCCACCAAGTGATGCACAGAGTGAAAACGATGAACACCATGAACATGCCGATGGCATGCAGGTTAAGCGGCTGACGCTGTGCTACGTCCATTGTCGGGGTGGCCAGCACCGCAGAAGAACTGAACAGGGTGCCGAGAGCGAGCAAGGAAACCGTTTTCATCGCACCTCCTCCTCGCTGGCATGGGCGACCAGCTCACGGGTCATGCGATCGAACTCGCCATTGGCGCGGTACACGTAGAACCCGGATAACGCACAGAAGAGGACGAATAATGAAATCCCGGCAGCCACACCGAACGTCAGGTTCGAGCCCTCGGACAAGCGCCGACCGATCAGCTCGGGCCAGAACGATACCAACCCCATGTAGCCGTAGAACACCGCCAGAATCACTATGAAGAGGCTAAGGGTAAGCCGGTTGCGTCGAGTCACCAGATCGGTGAATTGGTTGCTGCAACGTATGCGAGCATATATTGAACTGGACATGGACCACCTCTGACGAAAGCACTTGTTGTTATTGGAAAAGACGTGCTGCGGGTCGATCAGTGTTAGGTTTCGGTGGGCGCCTCCAGCGGGCGTCTGGCCCATTCACGCAGAACGAACTTCTGAATCTTGCCCGTCGCGGTCTTCGGCAGCTCCACCAGCGATACATGCCGTGGCGCCTTAAAATGGGCCAGACGTTCGCGGCACCAGAGGATCAGGTCGTCGCCGCTGGTGTTCGTCAAGGCGTCCGCACGCAGAGTGACGAAGGCATGCGGAGTCTCTCCCCATCGGGAATCAGGACGGGCCACTACCGCGGCTTCGATGACACCAGGGTGCTGGTAGAGCACCTCCTCGATTTCCAGGGAGCTGATGTTCTCCCCACCGGAGATGATGATGTCCTTGGAGCGGTCCTTGATCTCCACGTATCCATCCGGGTGGAGCACCGCCAGGTCGCCAGTGTGCAGCCAGCCATCGGCGAAGGCCGCGCGGGTCTCTTCGGGGTTGTTCAGGTAGCCTTTCATCACCGTATTGCCGCGTACCACCAGTTCACCGAGCGAGGCCCCGTCAGCAGGTACCGGCTGGCCGGTGTCGGTGTCCAACACCGTGGCGTCCTCGAGCATAGGGTGGGCCACACCTTGGCGGCTCATGAACTGTGCGCGAGCCTCCAGCGGTAGTTCATCGAGGCCCGGTTGCCACAGGCAGAGGGTGCTTGGCCCGTAGCTTTCGGTCATGCCATAGGCATGGGTAATGTTGAACCCTCGTGCCTCCATCGCAGCGATCACCGCACTGGGTGGCGCGGCGCCCCCGGTGATGACTGCCACTGGTTGGTTGGCGCGTCGCTCACAAGGCTCTTCGGCATGGATGAGCATCGACATCACTACCGGCGCCGCACTCATGTGGGTGACCCCGTGTTTGGCGATGGCTGCATGGATCAGATCGGCCTGTACTTTGCGCAGGCAAATATGGGTGCCACCGGAAAGGGTCACCGCCCAGGTATGGCTCCATCCGTTGCAATGGAACATCGGCAGCGTCCACAGATAAACGCTGCGCGAGCTGAGCTGAAAGATCAGCGCGCCAGCACAGGCGTTCAGGTAGGCGCCGCGGTGATGCAAAACTACACCCTTGGGATCGCCAGTGGTTCCGGAGGTGTAATTGATAGCAATCGATTGCCATTCATTTTCCGGCAAAGACAGCGATCGCATTGGGTCGCCCTGATCGAGGAAGGCCTCATAGTCCAGCTCGCCAATCAGTTCTGCGTCACGGACTTGCACATCATCGATATCGATCACCAGCGGGCGTGTCTCCAACGCAGCAAGCGCCTGACGCGCAATGGCACTGAACTCGCGATCGCAGATCAGCACCTTGGCGGCCGAATGGCGCAAGATGAATGCAATGGTCTTGGCCTCCAGGCGAATATTGATGCTGACCAATACCGCGCCGGCACCGGGTACGCCGTAATGCGCTTCGAGCAGTTCGGGCACGTTCGGTGCGAGCACTGCCACCCGGTCGCCCGGCTGCACGCCGACACGCTCTAGTGCACTGGCCAGGCGTCGGGCGCGCTGGTGCAACTGCCTATAGGTGTAGCGGCGCTCACCATGGACCACCGCATCGCGGTCCGGGTAGATGTGAGCGGCGCGCTTGAGGAAGGACAGCGGAGACAGTGGCACGTAATTGGCTTGGTTTGGCGCCAACTCTGCCTCACATGCCGAAGGCATCATGATTGCCACCCCGCAGCTCTATGGAGATGGGCGAAGCGAACGGCGGACATGGCACTGGAACGTGAATACATAAAATCCTCCTGACCGATTTCGATCTGTTGTTCTTATTCGCGGAGCCGTGCTCCGACTGTTCGACATGCACGCAGCAAGCGCTTACAAGCCGCTACACAGATGCCCTCCATCAACCACTATTTCCGCCCCGCTCATCGCCTTCCCGGCATCGGAGGCAAGCAGTAACAAGGCGCCATCGAGATCCGCCGGCTGGCTGAAACGGCGCCCGGGAATTCGCGCACGGAGCTTTTCCCCAGCTTCACTACTCAGGAATGCTTCATTGAGTTCGGTAATCACGTAGCCGGGAGCTAGGGCATTGACGCGAATGCCGTGGCGCGCAAGCTCCAGCGCCATGGCACAGGTCAACTGGCTCAGTCCGGCCTTCGCCGCCACATAGGGACTGACTGCACCTGCTACGCGACTGGCAAGGATCGAGGTGACGTTGATCAGGCTGCCGCTACGTCCTGTGGCCACCATCCGCCGTGCGGTTTCCTGGGCGACGACCCAGGCTCCCTTCAGATTGGTGTCAAGGATGCGGTCCCAACCTTCGTCGTCGTAGTCCAACACATTCTGGCTGTCGCTAACCCCGGCGTTGTTGACCAGGATGTCCAACGGACCGGCCTCGTCAAGGCAGCGACAGACATCGTCGCGACGGGTCACGTCCATTGCGAATGCCCTGGCACGACCGCCAGCACTTTCGATTTCCTCGACCAACCCACGTAATGGTTCGATACGCCGCGCGGCGACCACGACCTCAGCCCCAGCCGCCGCCAAAGTGAGAGCGAAATGCCGACCGAGTCCGCTGGATGCGCCAGTGACCAGAGCGCGACGACCGTCGAGATCGAACAACCTGGCAATCGACGGTTTCATCAGTGCGCTCCTACGCGACGATCGAGGATCTTTTTCGCCAGGCTCATTCGATGGACCTCGCTCGGACCGTCGTAGATGCGAAATGGACGAATATCCCGAAAAATCCGCTCGACCACGGTTTCTCCGGTCACTCCACGGCCACCGAGAACCTGCACGCAGCGATCAACCACCCGCCACAGCGCCTCAGCACTGATTACTTTCGCCATGCTTGAATCCACGTTCGCGCGCAGTCCCTGATCGAGTACCCAGGCGCAATGCCAAACCGCCAAGCGCACGATATGCAGATCCATCAGGTTGTCCGCCAGCATGAAGCCAACCCCCTGATGCTCGCCCAGCGGCTTGCCAAAGGAGTCACGCGTGCGCGCATAGTCACAGGCGATGTCGTGCGCGCGCCGGGCAGCCCCCAACCAGCGCATGCAGTGGGTCAGACGAGCCGGAGCTAAGCGCACTTGTGCATAGCGAAAGCCCTTGCCGATTTCCCCGAGTACGTCGCTGGCAGGAATCCGCAGATTGTCGAAACGCAACTGCCCGTGGCCACCGGTGAAACAGCTGTCCAGGGAATCCAATTGGCGCTCGTGAACGATGCCGTCGCGGTTCATGTCGGAAAGAAACATGGTCGCGCTGCCGTCCTCCATACGCGCCATGATGATCGCGAAACCGGCGCCGTCGGCCCCGGTGATCAGCCATTTGCGCCCATTGATGAGGTAGTCGTCGCCATCGCGGGTAGCCGTGGTACGGAGCATCGACGGATCGGACCCCGAGCCCGGAGCCGGTTCGGTCATGGCGAAGCACGAACGTGTGTGGCCCTGCACCAGTGGGCGTAGCCAACGGTCCTTCTGGGCTTCGGTGGCGACCACGTCCATCAAGTGGATATTGCCTTCGTCCGGGGCATGGATGTTCAACGCCACGGGCCCCAGCGGTGAATAGCCAGCCTCCTCGAAGACGATCGCCTTGGCCGCGTGACTAAGCCCTTGTCCGCCCATCTCGCGGCTGGCATGAGGAGTCAGCAGTCCGGCTGTACGGGCACGCTGAATCAGTTCCTGGCGCAAGGCCTCACTGGGTCCATGGGCGTTCTGGCGCGGATCGTTCTCCAGCGGGATCACCTGCTCGGCGATAAAGGCACGAGTCTTCTCCTGCAGGACGAGCATTTCGTCGGGGATGTTGAAATTCATGGCTATCCTTCTGTACTCGGTTAGGTGCGGTTCACGCAGAACTTGAGGGTGGATGACGCGCTCACGGCAGCGCCTTGGGATTGCTGATTGCCAATTGAGCCAAGGTGGTCTGGCGCAGAACTTCAACTAAACCGGCTCGCCTTTTCGGCGCATCGTAGTGGCCCTCGCGGATGGCGGTGGCCAGCCGCCGGCGGGAGGACTCCAGCGATAGCTGATGGTCATCAAGCCACTCACGCAGGCGGTCGCCCTCCTCTACGCTGCTCTGGTGACCTGCCTGGTACTCGCGAGCGGCAATGGCCATGGCGTTGGCAACCATCAATGTCTGGTAACGCAGCTCACCAGGCAGCGCCGGAAGCAGTTCGTGCAACAGGGTCTGTCGGGCGATTTCCAGTAGTTCGCGGGCATCGGGACGGGTCATTGTGTGGCTCCAGTGGTCAGGCGCAGGATCTCGAGCTCCAGTTCTGGCAACAACCGTGCGGTAAGTGCCAGCTCCAGCGATGGCTCTTCTCCGGACAAGTGACGTTGCGCCTGCTGCAGGGCAATCACAGCCCAACGCAGAGTCGCCATCACCTGCCAGAAATCCAGCTGTTCCCGGTCGATTTGCAACGATGAAACCTCGCAGTACCCGCGCAGAAAATCGTCGAGCTGGCCGATGCCGCCTGCCTCCAGATCCGGTCGGGTAAAGCGCCAGCAGCGTGCCGTGAACCAGCCGATGTCTTCGCGGGCATCGCCCCAACCGGTGAACTCCCAGTCGAGTACCCCTTGCAAGCCCTCATCGCTGGCCAGGTAGTTGCCGGTGCGGTAATCGCGATGCAACAAGCAGACAGTGCTTTCGCTGGGTGCATTGAGTTCGCACCAGCGCAGCCCCCACTCCAATACCGGGTAGGCGCTGTGCAGGCTATCGAGAAACTCGCGATACGCGAGGACAGCTGCCATTGCTGGCGTTGCGCTGGGCTTAGGCAGAAAATCCAGCTCTGTACTCGGTGGCCGCAGGCGATGCAGTCTCGCCAGGTTGGCACCTAGTTCGGCGGCGAGTTGTGGGTTGCCGGTGGGCGCACACTGACCGCTGAGCAGCCGGCCGGCAGCGACACCGGAGACCATTTCCATCAGAAAAAAAGCCCGGCCAATGACGCGGGTGTCGCCGCACATCCACAGTGGCCTGGGTACCTTTACCCCAGCTCGATGCACAACGCTTAGCACAGCGAACTCTTCAGCCCGGCTGAGGCTGGCAGGAAGTGCCGAGACAGCGTCGCTACGTAGAACCCAGCGTTGCATACCCGCCCAAGGGCCGCCCTCGATCTGCAATTCGAGTAGCCAGTTTTCCTGGATGGCCCCACCCGAGAGCCGTTTACGCTGCAGCATGACTACCCGATGCGCTTGGGCCTGCTCGCGAATGAAGGTCAGCAGGTTTTCGTCGTTCTCCGTGGCGCTGTTCATGCCAGCGGCTGGAGACATTGCGTTGAGACTACTCATGGGTCAATGCGCCCTGCTCTGTGATTTTTGTCCGGGGTTGCTATGGCACTGGAGCTATAGCAACTGTCAGGCCAAGCGCTACCCGAATATCGGTTGCTCTGCGCAAAGCCGCGCAGGCTCTGGGCTGTAGCGTGTTAGTTGGATCAAACACAGAATTGACGTGGTAACCACTTGTTTCACTATTGAAGTGAATCTGTTCAACTCTGGAAAAAAAATTCACTATTGAAACAGGTATCCACCATGCGCCAACCCAGCGCCCAAATTGTCGTGCTCATCAGCCACCTTCAATGTCCAAGCCAGCAAAGTCGCCTGGCTGAAGTAGTCGCCGGGTTGATAACGGACTACACCGACGAGACTCACATACAGGTGCTCGACACCTCGGTGCATGAGGCGCTCGAAGTCGCAAGGGGGTTGGAGCGGCGCGACGAGGTCGACGTTTTTATCTGCGCCGGTGCCACCGCTGCCTATCTGCGCAAGCACCTGACCCGCCCGGTGCTGTCGATGCGAATCGGCGGCGCCGACCTACTGCGCGCACTAGGGCAAGCGCGAACACACTCCTCGCAAGTAGCAATCCTCAGCTACAACCGCATTAACGCGGATCTGGAGGCCATGAGTGAGCTGTTTACTGTGCAGGTTCATCAGGCGTCCTACACCACACTGGAGGAGGCACGGCTGGCGGTAGAGCATGCGGCAGGACTCGGCTGTCGTAGCATCATCGGTTCTTCGACGGTTGTAGAACTGGCGGAGCAAGCTGGTTTGCACGGGGTGCTCTCGCTGAGCGCTGATACCGTGCGCAAGGCATTGGAGGAAGCACTGGGGATCCTCGACAGCCAGCGGATCGAAACAGCCAAACGCCAGCACCTTAATGCCGTGTTGCGGCACATCCCGGCTGGCGTAGCGGCAGTGGACAATCAGGGAATCGTGCAATCGCTCAATCCGGCGCTGGCCTTGTTGCTGGACCTGCCGGCGAGCGCCGCGTTGGGTCGGCCACTACAAGAGCTTTGTCCGGAGCTGGATCTGGAGCAAGCGCTGCGCGATGGTGTCGGCGAGGAAAACCGGGTAATCCGGCTTGGTGCACATTCGGTCGTCAGCAACTTGCTGCCGATCATGGAGGATAGTCAGCGCACCGGTATGGTATTGACCTGCCAGGACATCACGGCGGTGCAGCGTGCCGACCAACGCATCCGCTCCTCACGGCGCCCCGGCGCCTTCATCGCGAAATACCAGCTGAAACAGATCAGCGGCAGTAGCCTGGCTAACCTCGAAATGTTGCGTTTGGCCGAACGTTTTGCCCTGACCGACTCGACCATCCTCATCACTGGCGAGAGCGGCACTGGCAAGGAACTGCTGGCTCAGGGCATCCATAACGCCAGCCGTCGTCCGCACGGCCCTTTCGTCGCAATCAATTGCGCGGCATTTCCTGAATCGCTGCTGGAAAGTGAGCTGTTTGGCTATGAGGAAGGAGCCTTCAGCGGCTCGCGCAAGGGTGGCAAGCCCGGTCTGTTCGAGGTAGCACACCGTGGCACGCTGTTTCTCGATGAGATAGGCGACATGCCGGTATCTTTGCAGACACGGCTATTGCGCATCCTGCAGGAGCGCGAGGTGCTGCGTCTTGGTGGCACCGAGCCGATAGCTATCGATGTGCGGATCATCGCCGCCACTCACCAGGATCTCCGCGGAGCCATAGAGGCCGGAAGTTTTCGCACCGACCTGTACTACCGGTTGAACATTCTTCGCCTGCAAACCACGCCCCTGCGCGAGCGTCGGGAAGACATCGCACTCATTGCCCGCAACATCAGTCAGCGATTGCTGGTCAGCGGCCAGCCGCAAGGTGCTGATGCCCTGCCTGCAAAGCTGTTGCCGTACCTGGCTGCTTATGCCTGGCCAGGTAATGTGCGGGAGCTGGAGAACATTCTCGAGCGCGCACTGCTTTCAGCGCAGGATCTGATACACGGTGGCAAAATTGACGAAAAGCGCCTGGCTCGTCTGATACCCGAACTCTTTGAACAGCCAGATACCCCATCTCCCAAACTCCAACAGGAAATGAAAGACTTACGCACGATAAGCAAGACCGCGGAACTGCAGCACGTATTACAGACATTAGAGGCATGCCAGGGAAACCTCGATGAAGCCGCACGCAGGCTTGGAATCAGCCGATCCACGCTGTGGCGCAGATTGCGCACCGAACGTAGGTGAAGCCGGACGCTCTGCGGTCGGGGCTCCCAAAATGTCATCGCGATGGTTCAGGGTTACGATAACGGTACAGCAGCTAAACGGTGTGGCTGGATTTTCTCACTGACCACCCGTCTATCCCCATCGTAAGAAGCAGTTCGCGTAGCCAGGTATTGGCTGGGTCCGTTGAGCGGTTGCTCAGCCAGTAAAGATTCAGCCTAACCTCGGGAAGCCAGAAAGGTACCTCCAGCAGGCAGTTCTCCAGGTAGCTGTTGATCGAAAGCGCGAGGCTGCGCGGCATCGTCAGCAGCAACTCGCTTTGAGTCACTAGCCGTGATGCGGCTTCATAACTCTGGCAGCGCATCATGACCTGCCGCTCGATCCCTTGCTGCGCCAGAGCGAAGTCCTCCAGAACCATGCCCGTGCGTCTCGAAGAGACCGTGACATGCTTCGCCTGCACATAAGTGGAGGTATCCAGCACACAGGGCCGCCGGCTTACCACCACCCAATCATCCTGCGCAAGCGGAGCATATGCCAACCCCTCCGCAGCAGGCTGCGTGACATCAATGGCGCAATCGATACGTCCTGCTGCCAAATCCGAGCGCAACGTGGAGCGGTTGATTCTTACGCTATCAATTCTCACATCAGGCAACTGGTGGTGTATGAGAGCCTGCAGTCGCAGCAGCAAGACCGGTTCCAATTCATCAGGCATGGCCAGCGTAATGCGGCGGATATCGCGATGTGGGTTGAAGCTTTCACTGCGGGTTATTGCGCGCTCCAGATGGCAGAGCCCCTGCTGGATATCTGGCCAGATGCGGTACGCCAGCGGAGTTGGAACTACGCCTTGCGCCTCGCGCGTGAACAAGGGGTCACCCAGATGACCACGCATGCGGCGTAGGGCATGGCTGACCGCGGACGGGCTGATACATAGACGCTCAGCAGCCCGCGTCAAATTCCGCTCCTGGTAGATCACAGAGAATATCTGCAGGAGGTTCAGATCCAGCCGGGCTAGCGCGTAGGAGTTGTGATTACTGTTCATAACACATGATGAATATTTATCGATTCGTTCATGTTACTGCAGCCTCTATCCTCGTGATACCTCATTCAGGAGCCGTACCATGGACTTCGAGTTCAGCCCGCGCGCGCAGGACTATCTCAAGCGCGTCAAAGCCTTCATTCGCACCGAGATCGAACCTGTCGAACCTGCTTTCTGGACCGAGGTAATGACCTCCTGCCAAAGTCCAGATTGGAAGACGTGGACCGTGCCGGTCGTTCTTGACGAGCTCAAGCGTAAAGCCCGTGAGCAGGGACTCTGGAATCTCTTCCTGCCGGACCCTGTGCTCGGGGCAGGTCTCGGCGCTCAGGAATATGCACCCATTGCAGAGGAAACGGGTCGCAGTCTCTTGGCGGCAACCGTGTTTAATTGCAATGCGCCTGACTCCGGCAACATGGAAGTACTTTGGCGCTATGGCTCCGAGGAGCAGCAGGAAAAATGGCTGAAGCCTCTCCTCGCCGGTGAAATTCGCTCTGTATTTTGCATGACTGAGCCGGACGTGGCGTCTTCCGATGCCACGAATATGCAAGCGACTGCCATTATCGAGGGAGACGAGATTGTCCTTAATGGTGATAAATGGTGGTCCAGCGGAATCGGCGACCCCCATGCCAAGATCGCCATCTTCATGGCGCACACCCCGGACGGCTCCAAGGATCGCCACCATCAACACTCCATGGTCTTGGTTCCTCTGGATACACCGGGTGTAACGATCGAGCGGATGCTCCCGGTGTTCGGCGAATTCGACGCCCCCCACGGCCATGGCCAGGTCAGTTTCAACAATGTCCGTGTTCCGGTCAGTCACTTCATCAGTGGCCCAGGCATGGGGTTCGAAATAGCTCAAGGCCGCTTGGGGCCAGGCCGTATTCATCACTGCATGCGCTGCATCGGTGCAGCGGAAAAAGCCTTGGATCTCACTATTCAGCGCGGGATGAGCCGCACTGCCTTTGGTAAGCCGATCCTCAATCTGGGCGGTAACCGCGAGCGGATTGCTGAAGCGCGGATTGCCATCGACCAAGCGCGTCTACTCACACTGTACGCCGCCTGGAAGATGGACAAAGTTGGCGCCATGGGCGCCATGTCGGAAATATCAGCAATCAAAGTGGCGGCACCGAACATGCTGCAACAGGTGGTCGACATGGCTATTCAACTGCATGGGGGCGCCGGACTCACACGCGATCTTCCCCTAACAGGGTTCTTTATCCAGGCGCGCAGCCTTCGTCTTGCCGATGGGCCGGATGAGGTTCACAAAGGCGTTATCACACGTATCGAACTCATGAAGCGCGGCTTCATGGATAAGAAGTGAGGCTCTCTCAATGCGTGACTGCCTTGTTGCTTCGGGAGTAGGCAAATGAGTGTGATCGATAAAGGCGGCGCCGTTCGGCGTGGTGAAGAGTTAGACATTGGCACCGTCGATCGCTGGTTGAAAGAGATGGTGCCGGATCTGCAAGGCACTGCAGAAGTCACCCAGTATTCTGGTGGTGCCTCTAACTGGACTTATCGACTCTTGTACTCGAACAGAGACTTCATTTTGCGACGTCCGCCCGCCGGCACCAAGGCGGCATCCGCACACGACATGATGCGCGAATACAACATCCAGCGACTGCTGAAAGAGGCCTTCCCGGTTGTGCCAACCATGGTTGCCGCCTGTCAGGACTCGTCTGTGCTTGGCTGTGACTTCTACGTAATGGAGCGTCTTGAAGGCATCATTCCGCGGGCCAACCTACCCCGCGAACTCAATCTGGACGCACCGCATGTCCGCAAGCTTTGCCTGAACATGCTCGACACGCTGGTCGCCCTCCATAAGGTTGACTACCAAACAGCGGGGTTGGCGGGTATCGGTAAGGGGGCTGGCTATTGCGTGCGCCAGGTAGAGGGCTGGGATGATCGTTATGAGAAGGCACGTACTTGGAATGTGCCGAGCTATCGAAAAGTACGCCGTTGGCTCAAAGCCAATACTCCGGCCGATAGTCGGACCTGCGTCATCCACAATGACTGGCGATTTGACAATCTTGTTCTCGCTCCGCAAGAGCCATCCCAAATCATCGGCGTGTTGGACTGGGAGTTAGCCACGCTGGGTGACCCTCTAATGGATCTGGGGTGCATGCTTGCCTACTGGGTACAAGCGGACGACAACGCTCTAATGCGGGCCTCACGTCGGCAACCCACTCACCTGCCCGGCATGCTGACGCGCCGAGAGGTTGTGGACTATTACCTGAGACGTTCGGGGCTTTCCTGTGAAAACTGGGCCTTCTACGAGGTCTTTGGGCTCTTCCGCCTGGCCTGCATCGCACAGCAGATCTACTACCGCTATCACCATGGACAGACCCGAAACCCCAATTTCAAGAACTACTGGGTACTGGTCAATTATTTTGACTGGCGTTGCCGCAGCATCATTCGCCATGCAGGTTTTTGAGCCTCCACTTTCCAAGAGATAATGACAATGAATGCCAACGCCAAAACCGTCGTTATAACTGGCGCCAGCTCCGGTCTTGGAGCAGGCATGGCCAGGGGATTTGCCGAGCTCGGGTATAACCTTGCACTGTGTGCGAGACGAAGCGATCGGCTCGAAGCCCTCAAACAGGAGTTGACCTCCCGCTTTGGCATCAGGGTCGAGTTACTGTGCTTGGACGTAAACAACCACGCAGAAGTGTTTTGTGTCTTTCGAGAGTTTCAGCGACTCTTTGGTCGAATTGATCGTATCGTTGTAAATGCCGGCGTCGGCGAAGGTCGCCGCATTGGCTCTGGGCATTTCGACATTAATCGTCGTACGGCCGAGACCAACTTCATCGCGGCGCTCGCCCAATGTGAGGCGGCCGTCGAAATTTTTCGAGAACAGAATTCCGGCCACCTGGTCACCATTTCCTCCATGAGTGCGGTTAGAGGCCTCCCCAAGCATCTGACCGCCTATGCCGCCAGTAAGGCTGCTCTTGCTCATCTAACCGAAGGTATTCGTGCGGAGCTGCTTTCAACACCTATTCGAGTCAGCACGATTTACCCTGGTTATATCCGCACAGAACTCAATGCTGGTGCCAAGAAACTCCCCTTCGAAGTCAGTGAAGAAACTGGATGCCGAGCTTTGGTAGCGGCTATTGAGCGAAAGCCAACGACGGCTTATGTCCCGGCATGGCCCTGGAGGTTCTTTGCGTTTTGTATGCGGGTCATGCCACTGCGCTGGATCGTGAGGTTCAACTGATGTGTAGCAACCCTCAGTCGGCGACGTCTGCGAAGCCCCATCACGTCTCCTCTTCGCGCGCGGTATAAAAAACTGCATTAGTTGGGACCAAATGCACCGCGTGCACTTGGTCTACCACCTGCCCTGACCACGTCACAACCATCTCAAGCGTTGCCTTGGCGGGTAGCGAATCGCACCTGAGTATTACGTCGTTCACGCTCACCTTAGCTTTACTGTCGAGGGTGAAGACCAGGGTTTCCTCAGCCGCTCGACATGGCGTTATGGCCGCCCCCGAAGCGTGATTGCGATGGCGAATTCAGCCAGCTTGCCGAAAGGTGCTCTGAGCAGGCCAGGTAGGCTCCAGCGACCCTGAACGAATACTCCCTTGGCATGGCTCATGGAGCGAAAACCCTCGATGCCGTGGTAGGCCCCCATACCGCTCGGCCCTACGCCGCCGAATGGCAGATCATCCACGGCAACGTGCAGCAGAGTGTTGTTGATGCCGACATTCCCGGATGTGGTGCGCTTGAGCACAGCTTCGCTATCGGCATCCATATTGCCGAAGTAGTAAAGCGCGAGTGGGCGCGGCCTGGCGTTGATGTAGTCGATTACTTCGTCGAGAGAGCGGTAGGTACGCACCGGTAGCAGTGGGCCAAAGATTTCTTCCTGCATGACCAATGCATCGTCTTCGGCTCCCACGATCAACACCGGAGCCAATGTCCGCGGTCGCTCTGCCGCACGCTCTGGGGTCACTCCTACCTCGATCACGTCTGCTCCCTTGGCGCGTGCGTCTTCGATGAGCGTATGCAACCGCATGTAATGCCTGTCACTGATGATCGAGGTGTAGTCGGGACTGGTTGGACCTTGCGGATAAGCACGGGCAACAGCGTCGCGGTACTGGGTGATGAACTCGCCCAGGTCGTCTTCATGAACCAGGGCGTAGTCCGGCGCAACGCAGGTCTGGCCAGCATTGGATAATTTGCCGAAGACGATGCTCTCCAATGTGCTGCGCCCTGCATGGCCTGGCGCCACGACCACGGGACTCTTGCCACCCAGTTCAAGGGTCAGCGGTACCAGATTGTCACTGGCGGCGCGCATTACCATTCGGCCTACCTGAGTGCTTCCGGTGAACAGCAGGTGATCGAACGGAAGGCTGCTGAAATAGGCACCTGTCTCAGGGCCGCCGAGTACCACTGCTACCTCATCGGCAGAAAAACAGCTCGCCAGCATGCGCTGAATCAGTTCGCTGGTGCGGGGCGTAAGCTCGGAGGGTTTGATCATCACCCGGTTGCCAGCCGCGAGCGCAGTCGCCAATGGGATGAGGGTTAGGGAGAACGGGTAGTTCCAAGGCGCCATGACTCCGATCACACCTTTGGGCTGGTACTCCACATAGGCGCGGCCGGCGCGATGAAACGCCGCGACGTGACGACGTTCGGGCTTCATGAAACGGCGCAGGTGTCGCAACAGGTAGTCAATGGACTGCACTACGCCCAGCAGCTCCATGATGTCGGTCTCATGCCTGGAGCGATTGCCGAAATCAGTACTGATCGCATCCTCCACTTCACGCCTGTGAGCGAGAACCACCGCGCGCAATTTGACCAGGTTGGCCCTGCGCCGCTTGAGGCTGGGTGGCCCGTCGTTAAGAAATGCCCTTCTTTGTTGGTCGAGCGTATTTGCGGTGTCAATAACTGGGGAGTGCTCTACAGCGATGGTCATCTTGCGTCTCCCAGGCCGTTGTAATGCGAAGACTTTTCTATCCATCTCCGATACTGGCGAGTGCGAAAGGCCATTGAGAGCTGTTGCAGGATCAGCGCGCGCAACGGTGAAACGCTCGGATCGGGCTTTTTAGCCCGACTGAGTTTGCGTAGCTGAAACTTCACGACTGCCATGTTTGCCAAGGATGCGATGGCTTTATTTTTCCAGGTAATCGGCGGCAATTGCGGGGCATTGTCTTTGCCCTGCAGCCAGTCACGAGGCAAGTGCGGATCGATGGCTAACGCCGTTCCGATGCCCACCATGTCCACGCCACTCTGCACGACGCTTTCGGCCACCGGGCGGCGACGTATACCGCCGGTGACCATCACCGGCATTTTGGCGACCGTTTGGATATCACGGGCGAACTCGACGAAATAGGCTTCGCGAGCCAGGGTGCGGCCATCGCGCGCCTCACCCTGCATGGCGGGCGCTTCGTAACTACCGCCGGATAATTCCACCAGATCCACACCGAGACCGTTAAGCAGCTCAACTACCTTTTTCGCATCATCGGCGGTGAACCCTCCACGCTGGAAATCGGCGGAGTTGAGTTTGACCGCTACTGCAAATTCCACCGAAACCACAGCCCTGACCGCCTTGACGATTTCGAGCAGCAGCCGCGCGCGGTTTTCCAGGGAACCGCCCCACTCGTCCGTCCTTTGATTGGTCAGCGGCGAAAGGAACTGGCTCAACAAATAGCCATGGGCTGCGTGGATTTCCACGCCGGTGAACCCGGCTTGCTCGCCCAGGCGTGCGGTGTTCGCAAAGCGCTGAATGACCTCTTCAATCACGCCAGGGGTCATCGCGTGAGGCGTAGCGAAACGCTTGGACAGTTTTCCCAGATCCAGCGGCACCGCTGACGGCGCCCAGGTTTTTTGCCCAAGGTTGGCCTGCATTTGCCGACCTGGGTGATTGATCTGCAACCAGATCTGCGCACCGCCGGACCGACCAATACGCGCCCAACGCTTGAACTTGTCCAGTTGCTGATCGTCCTGCAACACCACCCCACCCGGTCCGGTCATGGCACGGCCGTCGACCATTACGTTGCCGGTGATGATCAGGCCGGCACCACCGTCGGCCCACGCTTGATAGAGACGCATCAGTTCTTCGGATGGTGCCTGATCGGCGTCCGCCATGTTTTCTTCCATGGCAGCTTTGGCGATTCGGTTCTTGATGGTCGAACCGTTGGGAAGCATCAGGGTGTCGAACACATTCATGGAGCAGTCCTCAACTGGATATGAGGCTACCTTAAGTTTGAAGTCGACTTTAAGGTCAATACCTTTTTCAAGGTCAGTCGATGTTCATCGCGCCAGACCTTGGCAAGTGCGTCACCAGATCGGCGCCCAACAACCGAGCAGGCGTGTAGGCGCCGCCAGCCGGGCGCATCTGTAGCAGGTAGTCGAGCACGGCCAAGGCAGCGTCGACCGTCAGGCTGTAGACGTTCGCGGTGTGCACGCGTGCGACTTTGCAGTCGCCGCGAGCATTACGAGCCTCACCCCACACATAGGTGCCTTGATCGGCACGCTTTTCCTGATCCGGGCCGACCACGGTCTTGCCGATGCGCGCCTTGAGCAGCTTCTGCACGAAGGACAGACCCAGCAGCGGACGAATGAAATTGGCGAACCTGGCGCCGCGAATCATGCCCGCAGAGCCCGGTATGAACACTTCGATATTGGCAATGCCGGTGGTGTGCCAAGCCGTGGAAACGTCGCCCCAGGGAATGGTCATCGCCAGTTTCTCTCCAGCGCCGAAGTCGATACGACGCACCCGATACGCCAGCGGTACCGAGACAATCTTGCCATTACGACGAACCTTGCCGCCCTGCGCCATGCCTTCGATTGAAGTCTTGGCAGTGCCGGGTGAAAAGCTCGAGCGCGAATCAAACCCCAGCGCCAGATGCGTTGCATCCGGCAGTGCGTTTTTCAATGCCGCGGCGACGCAGTCAGTCGGCACCACATCAAAGCCGACCCCGGGGCAAATGACCACGCCCGCCGCACGCGCACGTTCATTCAGGGACTGGGCGTGTTCGAATACGGCAATCTCGCCGGTGATGTCCAGGTAGTGCGCATTGGCGCGCAAGCAGGCTTCCATCATCGGGGCGGCGGTCGCCGAAAACGGCCCTGCGCAATGCAGAACCAAGCCATGACCTTTGATCTGAGCAAGCAACCGCACTTCATCCTCCAATCCGAACACCCGGGCTTCAAGGCCCAGCTCCCGGGCCAGCGCCTCGACTTTGTCTCGGCTACGTCCCGCCAGCACAGGCTTGAGTCCACGCTTTACCGCATCGCGAACGATCAACTCGCCGGTGTAGCCGTTGGCCCCATAGATCATCCATTTCATCTGCGTATCTAGGTTGTCTTGCTGACTCATGCATTGCTCCTGAATGGATTGATGACGTGCGTTATTGCCTTGCCCAATCAGCGTCAGACGCTAGCGTTAAAGTCAGGTTGAGGGTCAAGCAGAAGTGAGCAACTACCGGCAGAAATTATTTGCAGCTGCGGGGATTGACCTTAAAGCGAGGTTTAAGGTGAGCATGCACTGACCTGCATGATTGATGGAACCCGGATGATGCTGAAGACCCTTGTTTCTTATGCGCTGGTATTGATAGGTGGTGCTTTCATGACTTT
Source organism: Pseudomonas sp. GM55 (assembly GCF_000282395.1). NCBI lineage: Bacteria > Pseudomonadati > Pseudomonadota > Gammaproteobacteria > Pseudomonadales > Pseudomonadaceae > Pseudomonas > Pseudomonas sp. GM55. Next base: position 45,952 of record NZ_AKJJ01000058.1, read on the forward strand.
TGCAAATGCTGAGACGACTGCTGCCAAGGATCGCCAGATACTGGTGATCCTGACCAATCACGCCAGCTATCCCTCACGAACCGATACCACGGGGTTGTGGCTGACCGAGCTGACGCATTTCACCGATGTGGTGGAAGCGGCCGGCTACACGACAGTTTTTGCCAGCCCCAAAGGTGGCGCCGTGCCTCTGGATGAGCGGAGTCTCGGTTGGTTGTATATGGACAAGGCGGCGCGTGAGCATTTGCAGTCCCCTGCCTTTCGCGCTCGCCTGCAAAACACCCTGCCGATCGCCGATGTCGATCCGTCCCGGTTCAGCGTCATCTATTTCACCGGGGGCCACGGCGTCATGTGGGACTTCCCCAATAATCCCGACCTGCGGCGTGTCGCCGAAACCATCTACAACCAGGGCGGCATCGTTTCGGCCGTCTGCCATGGCGTAGCGGGTTTGCTGGATCTGAAGGATGAACAAGGCCAGTTGATCATCAAAGGCAAGAACATCACCGGATTCTCTGATCGCGAAGAGCTGTTTTCAGGCATGAAAAGTCAGGTGCCCTTCTTCCTTGAGGACAAGCTGGTAAGCCAGGGTGCGCGTTACCGCAAAGGCTGGCTGCCGTTCACTTCATTTGCCATCACCGATGGAAGGCTCGTGACAGGTCAGAACCCTCAATCGCCCAAGGCTGTGGCTGAAGCCGTGATGGCTGTGCTCTCCGCCGGCAACGTAGCCCGCTGAACCCTCAAGTAGATACCACCACCCGGAGAAAGACCGATTGAAACTCGCAAGCGCCGTTTTAACAGGATTGCTGTTCAGCTCTATTGCCAGCCATGCGTTGGCGGGGACGCCTGAAATGCCTAGCCCGACTGATACAAATACAATCGATATCGCAGGTCACCAAGTGCCCGTCGTCAAGGGCGGCCTGTACGACCGTTTTCGCTCGAACCCTCCCTTGTCAGTGATTGCAGGAGAACTGACGGGCGTCGATTTGAGCTGGTTCAAAGGATTGGAAAAGCAAAAGGTCGACATTGGCTTTGAGTCGTACTCCCCAAACTTTTACTACCAGAACAGTCGCGTAACGGCTGTCTATACGGCCGACCTGGACGCACTCCGGGCACTGATGCCACCCGAAGTACTGGCAGCCGTGCAGCCCCTGCAAGTCTGGCCAGGCCGTGGCTTGATCGCGTTTACCGCATACACTTATGAACATTGCGATAACGACGCCTATAACGAAGTTGCCGTATCAATCATCACCAATAAGCCAGGCAAAGCCAATCTGGGTCCATTCACACTGATTGGCCAGTCAATGTCTGGTGATTTCTGGGGCTATGTACTTAAGCTGCCGGTCAATACAGAGCTTGCACGGGTACGCGGTGTCGTCGGTTACAACCTGCCGAAATGGCTGACTGGAATTGACCGCAAAGAGGATGCCCAGTCTGTGGTCTATGACATCACCGACAGCCAGACCGGAAAAGTGGATGTGTCCTTCAAAGCGAAGAAACTCGACAACCTCTCTCGCGATGTCGATATCGTCACCAGCAGCTTCACCAACCTCGATCACCAGGGGCAACTGGCCTATGGGTATGCGGTTTCCCGCCAGCTCAGCCACGGATCCAGCCGGGACGCGGATTCGGCCACCCTCACGCTGGGCGACGGCAGCCTGTCGAACTACATCCGCGCCCTGAAGCTGGGGAAAATGATGAAGTACGAATATGTCCCTGAGTTCCAGAGCGCGCTCTATGCGCCAAAACCACTCGCCAGCCTGGTTGGCGAGCGCTGAAATCTTTTACGCCTGTCAGGCCCCGGAAGCCTGACGGGCGTTTTTTCTCGTGGAAGACGTTGCCGCACGCTTGCCTGAAGCATGGACAACCCCTTCTTCGCGCAGACGATTTATCAGCAATTGCGCATTGTCCGCACACGCCATGCCCTCGGGCTTACCCTCGATGCCCTTGATGACTAGCAGAAGTTGCGCTTTGTTCTGGGCCAGCCGTTGCTGCAGAACTCCGATTTCCTCAACCTTTTGCTTGAGTCCACTGAGCAACTCATCGTGCTGCCAGCCGCTGGTATTCATCGGCATCAATTGCCGGATTTCCTCCAATGAGAAACCTGCCGCCTGTGCGCCGGTGATGAGCTCCAGAACCCATTCGGTATCAGGCGCATAGTCCCGGTAGCCATTGGCCTTGCGCTCGACGGAGCTAATCAAGCCACTGGCCTCATAGAATCGGATGCGTGACGGTGCCAGTCCGCTGATTTTCGCCAGTTCTCCTATTCTCATACCTCACCCTGAAAAATCTATTGACCTTAAAGTTGACTTTAAACCTAAAGTCATCGGGCGGCCAAGCAAAACGTGTGGCTTGGTCGTCATGGAATTCATGGGGAAGCGGAGACTAATCCAGCATCACGCCCCCTGAACTGCCTAACGGAAGGGCTGCACTCTGTTCACTCAAGGCCATGATCGGAACACGATTCGATGAAGGCCTTCACTTCATTCAGGAGATACGAACATGGGGTATGTCACTACGCGAGATGGTGTTGAAATCTTCTATAAGGACTGGGGACCACGCGATGCCCAGGTCATCTTTTTTCATCACGGCTGGCCACTTAGCGCGGACGATTGGGACGCGCAAATGCTCTTTTTCCTGGCCAACGGTTTCCGGGTCGTAGCACACGACCGACGTGGTCACGGGCGATCCAGTCAGGTCTGGGATGGACACGACATGGATCACTATGCCGACGACGTCGCGGCCGTGGTTAATCACCTCGGCGTGCAAGGCGCTGTCCATGTCGGTCATTCCACCGGCGGCGGTGAAGTCATCCATTACATCGCGCGCCACGGCGAAGACCGAGTGTCGAAAGCAGCCATCATCAGCGCTGTGCCACCACTGATGGTCCAGACCCCGAGCAATCCTGGGGGCCTGCCAAAGTCAGTTTTCGACGACTTGCAGGCACAACTGAAGGCCAACCGCGCTCAGTTCTACCACGACGTTCCAGCAGGACCTTTCTACGGCTATAACCGCCCGGGTGCAAAACCGTCCGAGGGCATCGTCTGGAACTGGTGGCGACAAGGCATGATGGGATGTGCAAAGGCACACTATGACGGGATCGTGGCGTTTTCTCAGACCGACTTCACCGAAGATTTGAAGAGCATCAAGATCCCCGTCCTGGTGATGCATGGTGATGATGACCAGATCGTCCCTTATGAAAATGCCGGGGTTCTGTCAGCCAAACTTCTGCAAAACAGTACGCTGAAAATCTACCCGGGCTTCCCGCACGGAATGCCTACAACCAACGCCGATACGATTAACGCTGATCTGCTAGCGTTCGTGCGGAGCTAAAAAATTGGGGCGGGTAAAAATCCCGCCCTTTCCCCTTCAAGGCTACTAGATCGAAGTTCGGATTCAGCAATGTGGACTCGATACTGCGCTAACTGATTGCCTGCTTTTGGCTGTGGATTCAACCGGTCGATGCAACACAACTAAATTCTGTGTAAGCAGAAGGAGTGTTGCAAATGAAGCAGAGACCCTCTTGTGGAGAGTGCACCGACAGCAAGGAGCTTGGTAAAGCACCTCGATCAGGCATGGCTACTAACGCCGTGGAACTCTTAACGTCCGCCCGCTGTAAAGAGCCCCATGACAGATTCAGTAATGGGCGTTGGTAAAATTATTCAATCAATTCGTAGTGGAAATACTCTGGGTCAGGTCGATTAGTACCGATAGGTTGCCTGCACTGAAATTCCATTCGCACTATTGTCGTATTTGGCGCGGTATTCCGGTTGAAGACCGGAGTTGTTCGACTGCTTTAC
>NZ_AKJJ01000059.1:0-3739 GCF_000282395.1 Pseudomonas sp. GM55
CGACGTCGAGAATCTGTTTTTCGGCGGCAGCGGCAACTTTGCGGGCACCGGCAACGCGCTCGACAACATGATCGTGGGCGGTGCGGGTAACGACGTCCTCATCGGTGGCGCAGGTGCCGACGTAATGATCGGTGGTGATGGCAGCGATATCTACGAAGCCACCGACCTTGGGGACGTGGTGATCGAGCTCGCCGGTGCCGGCAGCGACACGGTCTGGACCTCGCTCGCGAGCTACAGCCTGGGTGACAACGTCGAGAATCTGTTTTTCGGCGGCAGCGGCAACCTTGTGGGCAGCGGTAACGCGTTGGCCAACACCCTCGTGGGTGGTGCGGGTAACGACGTCCTCATCGGTGGCGCAGGTGCCGACACGATGGACGGCGGTGTCGGCAACGATATCTACGAAGTCACCGACCTTGGGGACGTGGTGACCGAACTCGCCGGTGCCGGCAACGACACGGTGTGGACCTCGCTCGCGAGCTACACCCTGGGTGCCAACGTCGACAATCTGTTTTTCGGCGGCAGCGGCAACTTTGCGGGCAGCGGCAACGCGCTGGCCAACACGATCGTGGGCGGTGCGGGTAACGACGTCCTCACCGGCGGTGGCGGTAACGACGTGATGAGTGGCGTCTTCGGCAACGATACGTTCGTGTTTGCTGCCGCGGGTTTCGGCAACGATACGATCCTGAACTTCGGCGCCAATCTGGCCGCAGAGCAGGACCTGCTCAATATCACGGGGCTGGGGATCACCAGCGCGACGTTCGCTGCCAACGTGAGCATCGCGGCTGACGGGGCGGATACGCTGGTAGGGTTCGGGGCGGACAGCATCCGTCTTGTTGGTGTCGCCAGTGCGACCGTTGATCAAACGGACTTCATTCTGGCCACTTGAGGTCCTGATCAGTACCGTCGCAGGAGGGCGGGACAGTAGAGGGAGGGGAGGGCAATGGATGTCCTCCCTTTCTCCTTCCACTCAATTGCCCATTAGCTATCGGGGTGCCAGCAGCGTACTGGCGCTCATCAAAGCAGGTTGGAACCGAACTGCGAAATCAAAAAAAACAATGGAAAAAGGAAACCCGGCCTTGAACATTTCAGCCATCTGCCTCTTGAGCAGCCTGTTGGTTGCGGTTGCGGCTTCTGCTACCGGGGTTACTTCGGTCTTCGACCTGGGCTTCACCAGGTCAGCCACGGAAACGCTGAAAAAACTGGACATCAACGACGCGTTTATTATCACCGTCTCAAGTCCTGCTGCATTTACCTTCTGCCGAAAAGGATCGTCAACGCTCTGGAAGTATCAGGCGCTGGATCTGGAGCAACAAGCTGCAATCCAGATCGGCCCAAAGGGGCCTTTGACGGACTATCAGCGAATTACCGTTGTGCAAATCGATAGCGTTGCGTGCGAACAGGATCACTTTGCCGCATTGGTTAACCCGGCAATCAGGCGTGGACTAGTCCTCGGCCTGATCACTCTGTTTCTGTTGGTCGGCCTCCTGTATACCTACCGGGCAATCATGCATTGCCGTTATGACCAGGCCGGTTTTTCGAAGCCTGGCTTGCAGCGTTTGAGAGATTCCCGGTTTGCGTACAATTCAACGGTCACGGCGTTGGCCGCGTGGGGTATCGCTGTAGCTACGGCATTTGTTTACTTCGGGTTTTGAACCGTCTGCGTAACCGGCAAGCGCAAGCATGAGTTGCTCTTGGTATTAACATGGTTCCTCGTGGTGCAGTTTGTTTCGCCTCGGCGAATAGAAATTCCATTCGCTGATGTACTTGATTAATGCACTGATAGTTTCAATTGATCCTGCGTTGCTGCCGGCTTGAAAGGGTGGCCGGATTGCCGCGGAGTATGCAGTTGGTGTTTGCACTGGATAAGCGTCGCTCGCTATTGCGCGAGTTGTGGGATGTATAACAACTAGTGGATCCAATATGCAATTGTCGAAGTTTATGTAATCAAGCAGCCCAGCTGTCGTGAGGGATAGCGGGGAAGTTTGCTTGTTACTGTCGCTTCAGGTGCACTTGCGCTACGACACCGTTTGTCGGTGGCTTGTTCGAAAAATGAACATTGGAGCGTCTGAGGCCTCTGATTCTTCAGCGCGTCAGCCATGACCTGCTCCCGCAATTGCAAAAAGAAGTGGAAATCGAATCTCAAAGGCAGTGAGTGCAAATGGGATTTTTTATCTGAACCTCAGGGAAGTCATAAACAAGCCGGTCATTGATTTGCCAAGCGAGTCAATGAAGTTAACAGTGCCGAGTCCATGATTTGGCTTATCTTGTAGAAGTAAGATCGCACAGGATTTTTAATGGTCAGGAATCTTGTCAAGTAGCCGATCTGTACTATCGAATAAGGTGGAGAAATTACCGTGGCGATAACTACAATTATGAGTCTGCTGGAAAATAAAGAATTCCTGGAGTTTTTGCGTCTGGGCGTTATTTACGTTCATTTGGTGGCGTGCTGTGTAGCCATTGGTCTGGTGTTGACCAGTGATGTCGCGATGGTAAGAGATCTTTTAAAACGCAAAGTGTTCACTGAGCATGATAATGCTCACATGGAGAGTCTTCAGAAGTCTGTGGTCGTTGCACTGATAGCTTTGTGGGTAACGGGTATCGCTGTCGTCGGTATTGATTACCTGGGTAAAGGAGTCGAATACTTTATGAATCCAAAGCTTCAAGCCAAAGTGATTATTGTCGCGTTGCTGAGTTACAGCGGCGTGCTGTTGCATCGCCTGGTACTGCCGGCACTGCAAAAGGCTGGCTCCTTGCTCAAACTCGAATTCAGTGCACGAATGCTGGCGTTGGCCTGCGGTTCGTTGTCGGCCGTGTCCTGGATGTATGCCGCCATGCTGGGTGTCGGGCGGCCTTTGGCCTGGAAATTTTCCCTTTCCGAACTGTTGATGGCTTATCCGGTACTGATTGCGCTCGGGTTCCTGGCGATGCTGGCGCTGACTCAGCGAGCGAAACAACAGGACGACTACGTTGCGCCTCAGCGAACAGTAGCAAGCGCATGCTAAGCCGGTTCTGCGGGTAAATCCTGCGGGCTTGCCCAGAGCCCGAGAGGTGGCGATCTTCCTGGTGCAGGTTTCAACCCGGACCTGCACCGCAAGGCCCTTTTTTGAGTCTGTCCCGTCCTGAAGAAGTGAGTCCCGGTGTTACCAACCCCCACCGGTGTAGCGTAAAAACACGCTCAGGTAACAATCACCTCGTCCTGAAAAAATCCCCTCGAAAATTTCTCCAACGCCAGAGCCCTTGATTCTGGCGCTCTCCAGCCCTTCCGAATTTTTCTTGAATGCCTGTCCAACAAGTTGGCCGCTTGATTGCATATGATTGTATGTACAAGTAAATGCGTGTGCGTATGAGTCCCTTGAGGCTCTCCGCAACAGCCACTGATTCGCTTGTCGCGCAACGATGCGCACAGGCTGGCTTGCCCACTGCCTGGGTTGGCTTGAATTGATCGCTTGAGCGTCTTTTTCGTGACTGACAGTAAACCTGCAACGTTTCGTGACTCGTCGATGCCGGTTACCCGATTGCAATTGAATGTGCCAAAGCGCAGGGCTTGAACCTGCCAATGATTACCCCGGTTATAGGAGCCTGAAAATGCACACACTGAACCTGATCCCCGGCCAATTGAGCCTCGCCCAACTGCGTGACGTCTATCAGCAGCCGGTGAAGCTGACCCTCGACCACAGCGCCGCGGCCCAGATCGAAGCCAGCGTGGCCTGCGTGGAACAGATCCTCGCCGAGAACCGCA
>NZ_AKJJ01000060.1:0-5084 GCF_000282395.1 Pseudomonas sp. GM55
GCAAAAGTTGGAAAGCTTCTTGGATAATGGGGGCAGATTTATTTAATCAAGATTTTTTGCGGGTCTGCCTTGTCCACGGCTTATTATTCGAAGCCCTGTGATGTGTTCTATTTCTTCCACAAAGCGCGAGGCTCCTGTCAGTTGCCCGCGCTGTAGCGCACTTCTAATGAGCTCCAGCTCTCCACGCGGAGCAACCTGCTCTACAAATTCCTTATAGCGAACACGGCGAGCGAGCTCGGTTGTACCAAGCGCTTTAAAGCATGGGTCTACATCCAACCAATTGTTTTTTCTGGCTCTACTACGCGAAGACGATAGCTCGACCACGGATAGCTTTCTGCTCTCGACACGATATGAGCTTTCACGGGGTTTAACTCAATGTACCGACTACATGCAAGAAGATAAGTGTCAGATTGAACGATGCTCGACTTATAACGACTCTCCCAAAGGGTGCCAGAACGCCCTTCCAGCTTATTTCGATAACGAGTCATGCGAACTGCGAGAACTTTCATCAGTTGTCCTAAGCTTGCGGGAGTGTCGCTAGGTGAAAGCAAAAGATGGACATGATTGGTCATCAAGCAATAGGCATAAACTTTCACGCCGAGGGCCTCTTTTAGCTCCCGCAGGTCTGAGAGGTAGTACTCAAAATCATCTGCATCAGCGAAAACGACCTGCCGATTGTGACCTCGCTGTACGACATGGTGAGGGTAGTTGGATAGCACTACGCGTCCGACTCTGGGCATATATCTTCCTGCGTCCTTTCAATGACGTGGAAAACTTAGCCGTAGAAAAAATCCAATCTTTGTTTGTTGTAAACAAATTTGTCACTTTTTGTCGAGCGTAGCGCTTAAATAAATCTGTCCCCGATTTCCGTCCCCGATTTCCAGAGTGAGCCGACGCCCTCGGAGTAATGCGCTGACACAACACATTAATGTTTTCAGACGGCGAGAATGGACAGTGGGAAGTGCTTGGGCGAGCGCGCTGTGTAAGAATCGGATGGCCTGCATGGGATCGGGATCTTGTTTTTGTGTGGTGCAATACAAGCTGCCGACCCGTGCAGGCCTCTTCAACTCCTAACCTATTGATTTGTCGTAAGAAAAATCGGAGATTCCTCAGAATCTGTCCCCATTTCCGGTCGTCCCCATTTCTGCGCCATTTCTGCGAGCGCTTAATCACCCAGTAGCCGATTCACAGTAGCAATGGCTGCTGCAACGTTAGGGCGAGCTCCGATACCTTCCCGTCGCTCGGCTGACTTTTGATAACCGGAAGCGGAAACCAGAGCGAGCATTTCCTGACAGTTCAAGTAAACATTATGATGCGACTTAACATAACTTTGAATACAAGCCAACGCCCCCGCCACCAAAGGCGTCGCACTAGATGTTCCATCATAGTACTGAGTGTAATCCCTATCATTACCTTCATAATCCTGCAACTCACCGTAACCGGTGGTAGTTACATTATCACCCCAAGAATTCAGAGCCCCATAAAGATTGAAATTGGAAAATGAATGCCTCAGTTCACTAGCAGACCCACAAGCCCCGACCATAAGGGCTCCGTTATTCCCATAATTCCTAAAAATCAAAGGATTAAGCTTTAAGTTCAAGCCACCATTTCCCGCAGCAAACACAACAACTGCACCACCCTTAACACAATGTCCTACGTAATCCCATATGGTTTTATTATGAACAAAAGGAACCAAATGACCAGTCAAAGCCCCCAACTGAATATCAAAGCTAACGATATCCCCAGGATTAAAATCCGCTACGATTTGCGCCGTATCCCCCGTATCATAGAAATAGAACCTACAATCATGCGCAACACCAGCAACTCCACGCCCATCCGCTTTTCCAGCAACAATACAACCTGTGGAAGCGGTTCCATGATTACAATCTTCGGTTTCAGGTCGACTATTGACTACCGTAATACGCTGTCCGGATAAATCTTCATGATTACGATAAATACCAAAATCAAGATGGCGCACGGTAGCGTAGTACCCAGGATGACTTTCACTGTTCCAGGCATTTCTCACGTTCATACCCAGAGGCTCATCCAGATAACCCTGCATACTAGAAAAATCCGGGGTTTTTGCGTTTTCAGCGGGCAGGGAAGTTTTAGAATTCTCAGCCTGACCCAACTGAAGCGGAGGAGGCTCGAGCAGTGATAAATCACGGGAAAGCGAGCAATATTCGACGTATTCAAGCTTCTCCAGCTCTTTAGCCAATTGAAGGAGCAGATTATCCTCAACGTCAGTTTCCACTCGATAAAGATTGGTGAATCTATCTAGACCTCTCCCCACCCCCGTCTTACCAAGCACTGCCGCCCTATCAAACACAGGTTTAAAACCCAACAACTCTTTGATTTTAAAATAAACTGGAACTACTTCTTTCTTTTCCCCCAGCAACTTATCATAACCTTCTGAAACAAACATAACTTGCAAATTATTCCGAAAACCAGAATCAAGCTCGAGCCCACCCTTTAAAGAAACGATCTCATGCCTTGCGCCTTTAATAAAACCACCTTCACCAGTCTTCCCGAATTGATCCAGCACCTCCTCCACCATTGAGTCATTGGAAATAAGTTCCATAAAACTGGCGGTCCTGGCAGACTCTGGAATATTTATACTCACCGACCCAACATCAAAAACCTTCCCACTTGGCATTACTGCCTTGGCGAGCACGTCGTAATCAGAGAGCTCCAGATTTTCAAAAACCACCATTCCATCTTGGAACGCCGATTTTTCACGCAGCAGTTCCCCACCCTTCAAAAGCGAATATTTAATGCGCGCATCGCTCACATCTCCATGACATTGCACGTAGATGTTTCCGTCGAAACGACACCCTCTAAACCAACTTAATTTGATATCCATACCACCACACCTCGAATGAATCATCCCAAAACGACCAAAATGAGAGCTTCTCTAAGTGTTAGAGAGCCCTCTCCGCCCTATCTTCACGTCTAAATGTCACATCAAAAAAACAAAATGATCCACTATCAAACCTGATAGTAGCGAAGGAGCGACAGGTATGTTAATAGCACGTCGACGCCTTTAAAACGTAATACTGCGACTATCATTTCTGCTAGTTGAAACTTCCTGTAAGCCCGCAGATACTGAGAACCTGTATTTAGTATCTGCGGAACACTCATGCCTTCCTTGACCGCCATCCGTCTTTGTCAGTACCACTACGACCCGCTCGACCGGCTGATCGCCAGTGCCCTGCCGAACAAGCCGGAACATCAGCGCTTCTATCGCAAAAGCCGCCTGGCAACAGAAATACAAGGCGCGCTGCACTATTCGATCGTCCAACACGACGACCAATTGCTGGCTCAAAAGATTGGCGATGGCAACGCATTCGACACCACGCTGCTCGCCACCGATCAACAGCGCTCGGTGCTGCAGACGCTCCAGGCCAATGATCAACGACAGGCTATCGCCTATTCAGCCTATGGTCATCGCCCTGTTGAAAACGGGCTGCTTAGCCTACTTGGCTTTAATGGTGAGCGGCCGGATTCGGTGACGGGGCATTATTTGTTGGGCAATGGGTATCGGGCGTTTAATCCGGTATTGATGCGGTTTAATAGTCCGGATAGTTTGAGTCCATTTGGCAAGGGTGGGTTGAATCCCTATTCATATTGCGAGGGAGATTCAATCAACCGGTGTGACCCTAGCGGAAACGCTGCTATTCCAAATTTCTTATCCAATGCTTTTAGACGCTTGAGAGAAGCATTTAACAAGCCCGAGCCTATCTATAAGAGCGGGCAAGAGAGGACATTCACGAACATCACGATAAAAAACTATCTAAACCCCGACCGCACTTGGACGGAACAGACATTCGAGATAAGCCACGGACGAAAAAGACTAATAACCATCGTAACAGGCGACGATAGAAGAGTAAATAAGTTTGAGAATGGTATATGGACATCTAGAAAGCACAACTCTACTCTTCAAGAGCTAAGCTACACAAAAATCACGCCCCACCAAATGCGCTTCGCCCCCCGGCAACTCCCCTATCAAATAGATATGGAAGTAGATAGGTTAAATTTTCATAACGCTGCCGACACATTCACCCCCATGATCATGCAGCAAGAGGGAATTCCATGGGAAATTGCAGTATCACAAGCGAACAATCTCGCGATCTTAAAAGCAATGAATGGAGAGTTAGCAGGAGTTCACCCAGAAAAAATGATTGAACTTATCAGAATCGGCAAAATAGAATTTCGTTAAACAAGGAAAAAAGGGGATGGATTCTGAGGAATCCCCGATTTTTCTTACGACAAATCAAGAAGTTAGGAATTGAAGAGGCCTGCACGGGTCGGCAGCTTGTATTGCACCACACAAAAACAAGATCCCGATCCCATGCAGGCCATCCGATTCTTACACAGCGCGCTCGCCCAAGTACTTCCCACTGTCCATTCTCGCCGTCTGAAAACATTAATGTGTTGTGTCAGCGCATTACTCCGAGGACGTCGGCTCACTCTGACGGGGCTTGGCCGATTCATGTCAGGCAAGGCCTATCCCAAACACGCCATCAAACGAGTAGATCGGCTGCTGGGTAATCGCCATCTGCAAACAGAGCGCTCGCTGTTTTACTGGGTCATATTGCGAGCCTTACTGGGGGCGCTGAGACATCCGCTGATTCTGGTCGACGGGTCACCCATTGATGCGGCTGGAAAGTTCTTTTTGTTGCGCGCAGCTATCCCTTTGGTTGGACGTTCGTTTCCCATTTACGAGAGCGTTCATGAGCGCGAGGGTTGTCCGAAATATCAAAAACGGTTGCTACACACGTTGGCCGAACTGCTCCCTAAAGACTGCGTGCCGATCCTTGTGGCCGATGATGGATAAAAGCCGTCGAAGCACAAGGCTGGTATTACGTGGGGCGAGTGCGTAATCGAGACCTTTATCGCAGCGACTCGAACACCTGGTTGCCGGTTAAAAACCTCTACGCTCTGGCGTCATCCTCACCGAAGTCGCTGGGTCATATCGAGATGACCCAAAGCGCTCCGCACTTCATCCAATTGTACTGCGTCAGGCACCGGGCCAAGGGGCGAAAACACCAGCGCGTCACCGGCTCCATGGCCACCTACCTGAT